>NZ_JAFCTX010000020.1:0-83104 GCF_049896245.1 Cypionkella sp. TWP1-2-1b2
GCGTCGGGCGTGACGGTGAACCTGACCACCGGGCTTGGCGCGGGCGGCGACGCCGCCGGGGATACGCTGAGCGGGATCGAGAACCTGACTGGTTCGGCCTTCAACGACAGCCTGACCGGCGACAGCAATGCCAACCTCCTCGATGGCGGCGCGGGCAATGACACGCTGGTCGGCGGCGGCGGGGCGGACAGCCTGGTCGGCGGGGCGGGCACCGATACGGCGGATTACTCGGCCTCTGCGGCGGGGGTCACTGTCAATCTGACCACCGGGCTTGGCGCGGGCGGCGATGCGGCGGGCGACATACTCACCGGCATTGAGAATCTGATTGGTTCCGGTCTGGCGGACAGCCTGACCGGCGACAGCAATGCCAACCTCCTCGATGGCGGCGCGGGCAATGACACGCTGGTCGGCGGTGCCGGGGCGGACAGCCTGGTCGGCGGGGCGGGCACCGATACGGCGGATTACTCGGCCTCTGCGGCGGGGGTCACTGTCAATCTGACCACCGGGCTTGGCGCGGGCGGCGATGCGGCGGGCGACATACTCACCGGCATTGAGAATCTGATTGGTTCCGGTCTGGCGGACAGCCTGACCGGCGACAGCAATGCCAATGTGCTGGATGGCGGCGCGGGCAATGACACGCTGGTCGGCGGTGCCGGGGCGGACAGCCTGGTCGGCGGGGCGGGCACCGATACGGCGGATTATTCGGCTTCGGCCTCGGGTGTGACGGTCAATCTGACCACCGGCCTTGGCGCGGGCGGCGACGCCGCCGGGGATACGCTGAGCGGCATTGAGAACCTGACCGGCTCGGCCCTCAATGACACCTTGACCGGCAACGACGGCAACAACCTTTTGATCGGCGGCGACGGCGGCGACCTGCTGGACGGCGGCGCGGGCGATGACACGCTGAGCGGCGGCAATGGCAACGACTACTTCGCTGCCGAGACAGGGCACGACGCGCTTTATGGCGGCGATGGCAACGACACCTTCTTCGGTGGCATCGGTGATACTATAGATGGCGGCGAAGGGTCGACCGACAACGATCTGCTGGACCTGAGCGCCTGGGGCTGGTCGCGAACCAACATCATCTATGACCCGCTGAACCACGAGAATGGGACTGTCCAGTTCCTCGACGCGTCGGGGCATGTCATCGGTTCGATGGGTTTCACGAACATTGAGAAGGTGTTGCCCTGCTTCACCCCCGGCACGATGATCCTGACGGATCACGGTGTGATCGCGGTCGAGGACATGCAACCCGGCTACTTGGTGGAAACGCTGGACAATGGGCTGCAACCCCTGCGTTGGATCGGCAAGCGCGACCTTAGTATTGCGGATTTGATCGTGCAGCCGAAGCTGCAACCGATCCGGATTGCCGCGGGCTCGCTTGATCGCGGTCTGCCAGAGCGCGATATGATGGTTTCGCCGCAGCACCGCATGCTGATCGAAGGGGCACGGGCCGAGATGCTGTTTGGCGAGCCGGAAGTGCTGGTCGCGGCAACCCATCTGACCACATTGCCCGGCATCGAACAGGTGCAGACCTATGGGGTAACTTATGTCCATCTGCTGTTCGACCGCCACGAAATCATTTGTGCCGATGGGGCATGGACCGAAAGCTTCCAGCCAGCGGATCGCACCCTGTCGAACATGGACAGTGAGCAACGCGACGAGATCGAAGCATTGTTCCCAGAGTTGACGATGGGCGCTCTCAATTTCCAGGCCGCGCGGCTGTCGCTGAAGGGCTACGAAGCGAGGGTGCTGCTTGACGCATGACGTAGCGCGGGGCTGAACTGGCTCTGATCATGCCTGTCAAGCTGCCGGTTTATGGCTCCAGCCTGCATGAACTTGAGAGCGATTCGAATCCAAACCCCTTGAGGATCACGATCGGCCGCCCGTTGCTGCGCTGTGGCTCTGAAAAAAACCTGCTCCGCCAAATCGACGCAACCGAAAGTCATTAAACTGATGTTTCGTTTCCTGTTTGACGCGCCACATCAAACAATTCGGGATATTCCGCATTGAAACGGGTCCGGGTTCAAACCACACACGCCAGCAAACACCCAACTGCATCATTACTTTGGTGGGCGGACATCTTCTGCCGCCGGTTGACGCACACCAATCAAGCGTCTAGTTACACCGTACTGTCAGGGGAGTCCCGCCCAAGGGACTGAGAGGCTGATAGCAGGTTAGACGTCAAAGTCTGGCCTGCGGTGAAGCGACCCTTTGAACCTGACCCAGTTGATACTGGCGTAGGAAGCACAAGCGGTCGCCGTCTCCGTGGTCTTTCGGATCGGCACCATGCGGGGCAATCCCGGCTTCTTTCCCTTACCGACGGGTCATCAACGCGAAGAGGCTTTGATGAACCAGATTGATCTGACCACCGCGCCCGCAACCGCAACTGCGTTGCCCGCCGTCACCACGGGCCCCTTGCCCGCTTCGTCAAAGCGGCACGTGGCGGGGGTGATCCATCCCGACATCCTTGTGCCAATGCGCCAGATTGCCGTGCATCCTTCGGCGGGAGAGCCGCCAGTCACTGTCTATGACGCCTCCGGCCCCTATACCGACCCAGCAGTGCAAACGGATATTGCCCGAGGTCTGGCCCCGGTTCGCAGCGCATGGGTCGCAGCGCGGGGCGACTGCGAGGCCTATGCGGCGCGTAGTGTTCAGCCCGCCGATAACGGTTTTGCCACCGGCGCGCGGCTGGTGCCGGGGTTTGCGGTGCAGACCAACCCGCTGCGTGCGCGCGACGGCAACGCGGTTACGCAACTGGCCTATGCCCGCGCGGGCATCATCACCGCCGAGATGGAATATGTGGCGATCCGCGAGAATTTGGGCCGCGCCGCCGCCCTGCCCACCCCGCGCGACGGCGAGGATTTCGGGGCGTCGATCCCGGACTACGTCACTGCGGAATTCGTCCGTCAGGAAATCGCCGCCGGGCGCGCGATCATCCCGGCCAACATCAACCATCCCGAACTGGAACCGATGATCATCGGCCGCAACTTCGCGGTCAAGATCAACGCTAACATGGGCACCAGTGCCGTGACCTCGTCGATGGCCGAGGAAGTGGACAAGATGGTGTGGTCGATCCGCTGGGGTGCCGATACGGTGATGGACCTGTCGACCGGGCGCAACATCCACAACACCCGCGAATGGATATTGCGCAACGCCCCGGTGCCGATCGGAACGGTGCCGCTGTATCAGGCGCTGGAAAAGGTCGATGGCATCGCCGAAAACCTGACATGGGAGATTTACCGCGACACCCTGATCGAGCAGGCTGAACAGGGGGTGGATTACTTCACCATCCATGCCGGTGTGCGGCTACACTATATCCCGCTAACGGTAAACCGGGTGACGGGCATCGTTTCGCGCGGCGGCTCGATCATGGCGAAGTGGTGCCTGCATCACCACCGCGAAAG
Source organism: Cypionkella sp. TWP1-2-1b2 (assembly GCF_049896245.1). NCBI lineage: Bacteria > Pseudomonadati > Pseudomonadota > Alphaproteobacteria > Rhodobacterales > Paracoccaceae > Cypionkella > Cypionkella sp. TWP1-2-1b2. Next base: position 3,408 of record NZ_JAFCTX010000020.1, read on the forward strand.
CTTTCTCTACACCCATTTCGATGAAATCTGTGACATTATGCGGGCCTATGACGTGTCGTTCAGCCTTGGCGACGGCCTGCGCCCCGGCTCCATCGCAGATGCCAATGACGCGGCGCAGTTTGCCGAGCTGGAGACGCTGGGCGAGCTGACGAAAATCGCCTGGGCCAAGGACTGTCAAGTGATGATCGAAGGGCCGGGTCATGTGGCGATGCACAAGATCAAGGCCAATATGGACAAGCAACTGGCCACCTGTGGCGAGGCGCCGTTCTACACGCTTGGGCCGCTGACCACCGATATCGCGCCGGGATATGACCATATCACCAGCGCCATCGGGGCGGCGATGATCGGTTGGTTCGGCACCGCGATGCTGTGCTATGTGACGCCCAAGGAACATCTGGGCCTGCCCGACCGCGCCGATGTGAAGGTGGGCGTGATCACCTACAAGATCGCCGCCCATGCCGCCGATCTGGCCAAGGGCCTGCCGGGGGCGCAGGCGCGTGATGATGCGCTGTCGCGTGCGCGGTTCGAGTTTCGCTGGGAAGATCAGTTCAACCTGTCGCTTGACCCCGAAACCGCGCGCAGCATGCATGACGAAACCCTGCCGAAAGAGGCGCACAAGACCGCGCATTTCTGTTCGATGTGCGGGCCGAAATTCTGCTCGATGCGGATCAGCCATGATATCCGCGCCGAGGCGCAGAAGGACGGCATGGCGGCGATGGCGGCCAAGTTCCGCGAGAAGGGCGAGGTTTATCTGCCTGCCGCAGAGGTCGCGGAATGATCACCATTCTTGGGGCGGGGGTCGCGGGGCTGTGCGCCGCGACCGTGTTGGCCGAACGCGGTCTGTCCGTGCAGGTGGTGGACAGCGGCCCGGAGGGTGCGGGCGCAAGCTGGCGGGCGGGGGGGATGCTGGCCCCCTTTGTCGAGGGCGAAAGTGCCCCGCCCGAGGTGGCGCGGCTGGGAGCCGTTGCCGCCGACTGGTGGGCCGCACGGGTGCCCGGCGTCGTGCGGCATGGCACGCTGGTCGTGGCCCCGGCCCGCGACCGGGCAGAACTCGACCGGTTCGCCGCCCGTACAATCGGCCACGCGCGCATCGGTCCCGACCAGATTGCAGAGCTTGAACCCGCTCTGGCGGGGCGCTTTGCCAGCGCGCTTTACTATGCGGACGAGGCGCATCTTGACCCGCGCCAGGCCTTGCGGGCGTTGGTGGATGGTTTGTGCCATCGCGGGGTGGCCATCCGGTATGACACGCATCTTGCGCCCGATCAGGCCGATATCGACTGCCGGGGCATCGCGGCGCGTGACGGCTTGCCCGGCTTGCGCGCCGTGCGGGGCGAAATGCTGCTGCTGCATTGCCCGGAGGTGGCGCTGTCGCGTCCGATCCGACTGCTGCATCCGCGCTTTCCGGTCTATGTCGTGCCGCGCGAAGGCGGGCAGTTCATGGTCGGTGCGACGATGCTGGAAAGCGATGACCCCGGCCCGATCACCCTGCGCAGCGCCAGTGAGCTGATGTCGGCAGTCTTCGCCCTGCATCCTAGCTTTGCCGAGGCGGCGATTGTCGAGATGGGCAGCGGCCTGCGCCCCGCCTTTGACGATAATGTGCCGCGCCTGACACAGGCGGGCGGGCGCTGGCATGTGAATGGCCTGTATCGCCACGGCTTTCTAACCGCCCCGGCGCTGGCCGGGCAACTGGCCGATATCCTCACCCAGTCACGACAGGAGCCCGCCCTTGCGCATTGATCTGAACGGCATCCCGGCCGAAGTCGCCGCCGCAAATCTGGCCGATGCGCTGATGGCGCTTGGCTTTGGCGGCGCGGCGCTGGCCACCGCGCTGAACGGCGGTTTCATCCCCGCCTCGGCCCGTGCCACGACCACGCTGCATGATGGCGACCGGGTCGAGGTTCTGGCCCCGATGCAAGGGGGCTGAGATGCGGCTTTATGATGTAGAAATATCGTCGCGCCTGCTGCTCGGAACGGCGCAATACCCCTCACCTCTGGTACTGACCGATGCCATTGCGGCCTCTGGCTGCGGGGTGATCACGGTATCCCTGCGCCGGGAAACCGCAAATGGCGGCGGCGCAAACGGCTTTTGGCCGCTCTTGCAGGCCACCGGCGCGCGCATTCTGCCAAACACCGCCGGTTGCCATTCGGCGCAAGAGGCGATCACCACGGCGCAGATGGCGCGCGAGGTGTTCGGCACCAACTGGATCAAGCTGGAGGTGATCGGCAACGCCGACACGCTGCAACCTGACCCCTTTGCGCTGGTCGAGGCGGCTCGAATACTTTGCGCCGATGGGTTTGCGGTGTTTCCCTACACTACCGAAGACTTGATCGTGGCCGAACGCCTGCTCGATGCGGGCTGCCGGGTGCTGATGCCATGGGGCGCGCCCATCGGGTCTGGCCGGGGGCTGCGCCACGTGGATGCGCTGACCGCGATGCGGGGGCATTTCCCCAGCGTGCCGTTGATCATTGATGCCGGGATCGGCGCGCCCAGTCAGGCAGCGCAGGCGATGGAAATGGGGTTTGATGCGGTTCTACTGAACACCGCCGTTGCCAAGGCGGGCGACCCTGTGGCCATGGCGCGCGCCTTCGGGCAGGCGGTTGCGGCGGGGCGGCTGGCGTTTGAGGCGGGGCTGATGCCGCCGCGCGACATGGCGGTGCCTTCGACCCCGGTTCTGGGTATGGCCGATCTGGGCCTGGGGGGGCTGCGATGATCCTGCCTCGTTTTTACCCGGTGCTGCCAGATGCCGCGATGATCGCGCGGCTGGTGCCTTTGGGCGTGCGGCTCGTGCAGTTGCGGTTCAAGGGCGATGTGGCCGAGATCCCCGCGCAGATCGCGGCGGCGCTTGCCGTCTGTGCCCGGCACGGCGCGCAGCTTGTGGTCAATGACCACTGGCAGGCGGCGCTGGATCACGGTGCGGACTTTATCCATCTGGGGCAAGAGGATTTGGACAGCGCCGACACAAACGCCATCGCCCGTGCCGGGGTGCGGCTGGGGGTGTCGACCCATGACCGGGCGGAACTGGACCGGGCCCTTGCCCTTAACCCCGCCTATATCGCGCTGGGTCCGATCTGGCCGACGCTTTTGAAGCAGATGCCGTGGCATCCGCAGGGGCTGGGCAAGCTGACGCGCTGGAAATCGCGGATCGGGGCGGTACCGTTGGTGGCCATCGGCGGGCTGACACCTGCGCGGCTGCCCGAGGTGTTCGCGGCGGGAGCGAATGTGGCGGCTGTGGTCACTGATCTGGTGACCGCCCCCGACCCCGAGGCGCAGACGCGCCTGTGGGTGCAGGCGACCGGAGCCATCGTATGAGCCGATACGCGCGCCAGATGCAGGTGCCGGGTGTCGGGGCCATGGGCAGGCGCGGCTGACGGCGGCGCATGTGCTGATCATCGGCGCGGGTGGCCTTGGCTGCACGGTGATCCCGGCGCTGGCGGCGGCAGGGGTGAAGCGGCTGACGATCATGGACCTGGATCAGGTGGAGATGTCCAACCTGCACCGCCAGACGCTTTACAGCGCTGCCGACATTGGCGAGCCAAAGGCCGTGGCTGCGGCGGCCCGTGCCACGGCGCTGAACCCGGATTGTAAATCCACGGCGATTGTTGACCGGCTCGATCCGGCTAATGCCCCCGGTCTGATTGCCGCCGCCGATCTGGTCGTGGACGCCGCCGACAGCTTTGCCGTGACCTATACCCTGTCCGATCTGTGCCTTGCGGCGGGCAGGCCATTAATTTCGGCTTCAGTCATCGGGCGGGCGGGCTATGCGGGCGGGTTCTGTGGAACGGCCCCCGGCTATCGCGCCGTGTTCCCCGATTTGCCCGCGCAGGCGGCCAGTTGTGCCAGCGCCGGGGTGATGGGGCCAGCCGTGGCCGCCCTTGGCGCGGTGCAGGGGCAGATGGCGCTTTCGGTGCTGATCGGGCTGGAGCCGTCGCCTTTGGGCCGGATCGTCACGCTGGACATGGCAAGTTGGCGCTTTGGCGGGTTTGGATTTGCCGGGGCGATGGATGTGCCCGGTTTCGGCTTTGTCGCCGCCACCCAGCTTGCCGCCACCGATACGGTGATCGACCTGCGCCCGGCGGGCACCGTGCAACTCTTGCCCGGCGCGCAAGTGGTGGCACCGGGCGATCTGGCCGATTGGCCGATCCCCATGGGCCGGGTGGTGCTGTGCTGCTCTACCGGCCTGCGGGCGTGGCGCGGCGCGCAGGTTCTGGGGGGGCGCGGGGCCACGGCTTTGGCCTTGCTGGCGGACGGGCAATGAGCGTGCTGATCATCGCGGGCCTGGACAGTTCCACCGGGGCTGGCCTTGCGCGCGATCTGGCGGTGATGGCCGATCATGGCATCACGGCGCGGGTGGCGGCCACGGCGGTGACAGCACAGGATGCGACGGGCGGCTGCATCATTCATCCGGTGCCCGCGGCGATGGTGGCCGCCCAGATCCGCGCCGCAGGTCCAGTGCGCGCGGCCAAACTGGGGATGCTGACCAACGCCAGCATCGTCGAGGCCATTGCAGCGGCCCTGCCCAACGTGCCCTTCGTGCTGGACCCGGTTCTGGCCACCAGCGCCGGGGTGCCGCTGATGGATGCCGCCGGACGTGCCGCGATGATCACCCGCCTGATCCCCCGTGCGGCCCTGATCACCCCGAACCTGCCCGAGGCGGTTATTCTGACCGGCCTTGCGCCCGATACCGGACTGGACAGCATCGCAGCCGCCTTTTTCGCCTTGGGCGCGAAAGCGGTGCTGCTGAAGGGCGGTCATGCCAGCGGGCCGGAGGCAGTCGATTGGCTGCTGCGCCCCGGCGGCGACCCCCTGCGGCTCGCCGCATTGCGCAAACCCGGCACCCGGCGCGGCACGGGCTGCACGCTGGCCAGCGCCATCGCCGCCCGCCTGGCGCGGGGGGACGATCTGGCCACGGCCTGCGCAGAGGCAAAACACTATCTGAATGGCTGGTGGTGATCCGAAACCCGACGCGCCGCTTTCGGCTTCACATTCTGCCATCTGCGCAGTATAGGCCTGCATTCAGAATACCGGTCGCAGCCTACCCGGTCAAAACAAGGACACCGCATGAAAACCATCGTCATCTGCTCCGGCGGACTGGACTCTGTTTCATTGGCCCACAAGGTCGCCGTCGAGCATGCGTTGCTGGGCCTGTTATCGTTTGATTACGGCCAGCGTCACCGCAAGGAAGTCACTTTTGCGGCGGCCTGCGCCGAACGGTTGCAGGTGCCGCATCAGACCATCGACATCCGCGATATCGGCCGCAGCCTGTCTGGCTCGGCGCTGACCGATGATCTGGCGGTGCCGGACGGGCATTATGCCGAAGAAACCATGCGCATCACTGTGGTGCCGAACCGCAACGCCATCATGCTGGCCATTGCCTTTGGCGTGGCCGCCGCCCGGGGTGCCGATGCCGTCGCCACCGCCGTGCATGGCGGCGATCACTTCATCTATCCCGATTGCCGTCCCGGCTTTATCGACGCCTTCCAGACCATGCAGCGCCATGCCCTTGAGGGCTATGCCAACATCGCGCTTTACGCCCCCTATGTGAACCTGCCGAAATCGGCCATTGTCACCGATGGGGCGCGGCGCGACACGCCCTTTGCGCAAACCTGGTCTTGCTACAAGGGCGGTGATGCCCATTGCGGGCGTTGCGGCACCTGTGTCGAACGGCGCGAGGCCTTTGATCTGGCGGGGGTTGCCGATCCCACCGAATATACCGATGCCGATTTCTGGCGCGAAGCGGTCAAGCGGGGGGCGGTCTGATGTTCCGCATCACTAAGGAATTCCACTTTTCCGCCTCGCATCAGCTGTGCCAACTGCCTGCCAATCATCAATGCGCCCGGCTGCATGGGCATAACTATATCGTGGTGGTGGAACTTGCTGCGGCCACGCTGAACGCGTTCGGCTTCGTGCGCGATTACCACGATCTGGCCCCGCTGAAGCGCTACCTCGACGATCACTTTGATCACCGCCACCTGAATGACGTGCTGGGCCATGATGGGGTGACGTCAGAAGTTCTGGCGCAGCATTTCCATGACTGGTGCAAGGCGCTTTTGCCCGAAACAGTCGCGGTGCGGGTCAGCGAGACGCCCAAGACATGGGCGGAATACCGGCCATGACCGATGACAGCAGCGTCATCCGCATATCCGAGATTTTCGGGCCAACCATTCAGGGAGAAGGCGCGCTGATCGGTCAGCCCACCGTGTTCGTGCGCACAGGGGGCTGCGATTATCGCTGTGCGTGGTGCGACAGTCTGCATGCGGTGGACACCCGTTTTCGCGCCGATTGGCGCGCGATGACCACTGACGGGGTGCTGAATGACGTGCGGGCTTTGTCGGCGGGCCAGCCCTTGATGGTGTCGCTGTCAGGAGGCAACCCGGCCATACAGCCGTTGGGGCCGCTGATCCGGCAGGGCCACGCCGAAGGCTACCGCTTTGCGCTGGAAACCCAGGGCTCGGTCAGCCGCGACTGGTTTGCCGATCTGGATGTGCTGGTTCTTAGCCCGAAGCCGCCCTCCAGTGCGATGACAACCGACTGGGATGCGCTGAGGGCTTGTGTGGACGCCGCCGCGTCCGGGCCGCGCATCGTGCTGAAATTCGTGGTCTTCGACGAGGCAGATTATACCTATGCCCGTGACGCCGCCGCACGGTTTCCCGGCCTGCCGGTCTATCTGCAACCGGGCAATCACACCCCGCCGGGGCCACAGGATGACGACGCCTTGATCGACATCGACGGGATCATGCAGCGGATGGGTTGGCTGGTGGACCGCGTGATTGCCGACCGCTGGTTTGCCGCCCATGTGCTGCCGCAACTTCACGTTCTGCTTTGGGGCAACAAACGCGGGGTCTGACCGCGATGGAGATCGACATGACTGATATCTACAAGGATCTGAAACAGCTTGGCACTGCCAGCCCGCTGCCGCAAAGCCCTGAAGAGGCGGTGCTGGAAAAGGTGGCGAACCCACAAGCGGGCACCGCCTATTGCGTGCGCTTCACCGCGCCGGAGTTCACCTCGCTTTGCCCGATGACGGGCCAGCCGGATTTCGCGCATCTGGTAATCGACTATGTGCCGCAGCACTGGCTGGTCGAAAGCAAATCGCTGAAGCTTTATCTTGGCTCTTTTCGAAATCACGGCGCGTTTCACGAGGATTGTACGGTTTCGATCGGCAAGCGGCTGGTCGAACTGCTTGACCCCGCGTGGCTGCGCATCGGCGGCTATTGGTATCCGCGCGGCGGCATCCCAATTGACGTGTTCTACCAGACCGGACCTGCGCCACAGACCCTGTGGATTCCGGATCAAGGCGTGCCGTCCTACCGTGGACGCGGTTAAGCCCCCAAACCGACCGCAAAACCAACATCTTAGTCGAGAAGACATGGTATCTGGAGAAAGGAAGCGGGTCTGAACCGTCGGCATAGCTGTTCGCCATCTGCGCTATTCGATGTCGGACGCGTCTCAGCCAGCAAGAAAGCCAACCCGCTGTTCACAAAGCTAGGTGAATGCCAGTGGCATCCCCTAAGTGTGCAGTACATCTTGCGGAAAGCGTTCAATAAATCTTAGGATCAAAGAGACCGCCAACAAGCGCGGACTGGTCAAGGTTTGGATTGCCATGAAGCGAAATCTCTCTGTTCAATCGCTGACAATAGATGTTCTTAGCATGCTCCTGAAAGCTCCAACAACAGGATCCGGACCTGCCGTGGCGTCAGCTCTGGGTTTGCTGGGACGATACTTCAACGCTAGTTCCGTCCAAATTTTAGGACTGAAAGCCACCGGCGCACCCGTGCTGTCGAGTTCCTGGGCGGCGGCCGAGCGGTCTACGGACATGCCTGATCTTGCGGGGCTTGTGCGGGATCTGCAAGACGCTGCGACCAGACCGCTTTCTAAACCAGCCCCAATCCTTCTTGGCTCCAACTTGCTTCTGCGGGACCATGTTGCTGATCTTCCGGCCTGTGTGGACTGGGCTGGTGGAAATCTGGCGATCCTGCCCTTGGGAGATGGGAAAGCTGGTGCTACGATTTTAGTGTTGCACGCCCCGCAAGGCGGAAATCGCCTTTCTGTGACTGAACTCGGCGCAATCACACCTGTCACGGAGGGGATTCTTGCCACTATGGGATGGCCAAATGCCGGGTCAGGGCAAACGGATAGTTCCGATGACCGTGAGGATCGAAGCTTTCAGACTTTGTTAGAAGCGATGCCGGATATCGTCCTTGAAGTAGATGCTGATGGAACGTTCATCTACGTGCATGCCAGAAATCCGGAAGATTTGGTCAGGCCGCGTGAGGAAATGTTGGGGCACCGGCTGGAAGACGTGTTGCCGCCAGAAGTGGCTTTGCAGCGCCGCGCGATGATGGCGGAATTGGATCGCGGCATCAGCCCCGAGGACCGGACATACAAGATTGACACTATCACAGGGCAACGTTGGTACAGCGTGCGTGCTGCCCGACGCGACGGCGCGGACGCAAGGCCATCATACCTGTTCGTAAGCCGCGATGTGACTTCAGAAATATTGCAACTAAATACCCTCGACAGACTGAGTGAGGTGGCTCGCCGAACAATCAACTTGGTAATCGTAACTGACACCGAGCAGCGTATCGAATATGTGAATGATGCTTTCGAACGGTTGACGGGGTACACTTTAGCCGAAGCCAAAGGTAAGCGCCCCGGTTCATTCTTGAAGAGCAAGAATACAGACCCCGAAGCCTCAGCCAAAATGCGCGATGCGTTGAACAGGGGCGAACCTGTCCAGGTTGAAATTCTGAACTGCTCCAAGCATGGTGTTGAATATTGGCTGGATATCAGCATTGAACCCTTGCGCGACGAGATTGGCAACTTGACTGGATTTATGGCGGTTGAGACGGACATTTCGGAGGGCTCTGTTGCACAAATCGGTTGACGGCCGGACTTCCCCTATCCCCAGACAGACCTATCCCACGACCTTTGTGACTGGGATGCCGAGCGCGGTGTAGCCGTTCAGCACGGCAACACGAACCTGGAACTCCGCCACCTGACGGTCGAAGTCCCGCGCCATGAGGCGCTGGCCCAACAGTTTCACGCAGTGCATCTTGGTTTCGACGCGGCTCCGGCGGTGGTAGCCGCTCCATCGTCGCCAGAGCGCGCGGCCGAGATATTTCGTCGCCCGCAGCGCCTCGTTGCGGGCGACAGCACCTGCCGTGATCGCCTTCCAGGGTTTTGCATTTTTGCGGGGCGGAATGACGGCGTCAGCACCCCGTTCGGCGATGGCATCATGACACTTGCGCGTGTCGTAGGCGCCGTCGGCGGTGACTGTGGCAATCTCCTGATCTGGAGAGATTTGGCTGAGCAGTTCGGGTAGCATTGGAGCATCGCCTATATCGCTGCTGGTGACCTCGACCGCCCTGATTTCCAGTGTTTCCTCGTCGATCCCGAGATGGACCTTGCGCCAGACGCGGCGTTTTGCACCGCCGTGCTTGCGGGCATTCCACTCCCCTTCGCCCTCGACCTTGATACCTGTGCTGTCGATCAGCAGATGCAGCGGACCCTGCGACCCCCGATGTGGGATGTTCACGGCAAGGGCCTTCTGACGACGGCTGAGCGTGCTGAAATCAGGCACATCCCAGTCGAGGCCGATCAGGCCAAGCAGGCTCTCGACGAAGCCGGTCGTTTGCCGCAGCGCCATGCCGAAAAGGACCTTCATCGTCAGGCAGGTCTGGACGGCCGCATCGCTGTAGACGGGCTGTCGCCCACGCTTGCCTGTCGGCTTCGCAGTCCACGCCATGTCTGGATCGAACCAGATCGTCAGGGATCCCCGGCGCTTGAGCGCCTCGTTGTAGGATGGCCAGTTCAGGGTCTTGTAAGTCGGTGTGTTCGGTCTGCTCATGCTCTCCAGCTATCACGCTGGATTCACAAGATGAATCCTTCACGGGATTTGTGCAACAGAGCCGATCAACACGACAAGTTTGACGAGGGCGATCATGACCTGCGTCAGCCCGTTATAACGGCTCACGAATGGGTCAGAGTCGGAAGGATAGCTGTCACATCCCGGAAGGTGGCAGGGCTGTTTTCTGAACAGGTCCAGCTTGAGTTTGTGCCAGTCCTTCATCGCCTGCAAGGGCGTCTTGCTGCCCAAGGCTGACTGCGGCAACTTCTGGTTGTAGAGTAACACATATCGGTCCAGCGTGGTTTCTAACGCGTCGCCCGAGCGGATGTGGTGCGACTGCAGCACCTCCTCGATGCGGCGGTTGAACCGTTCGACCATGCCGTTGGTTTGCGGATGCGCGAGCGGGGCCAAGCGTTGATCGTGGCCCCCTAAGCCAGCATCGCAAAGCGTTTCTCGTCGCTGAACGCATCGGAAAACGCGAAATGGGTCTTGTAGCCCAAGGCACTGGCCACCAGTGCCAAGGAAATCCCGGTGGTTCCGGCGGTATATTCCACCACCGTGCCGCCGGGCGGCAAGCGGCCCGCCGCCGCCCGCTGCACGATCATCCGCGCCAGCCGATCCTTCATGCTGCCGGTCGGATTTGCCGATTCCAGTTTGGCCACGATCCGGGCGCTGCCGTCGGGCACGATCCGGCGCAATTCGACCAGCGGCGTGTTGCCGATCGCATCCAGAATATGTTGTCCTTGGCCCATCGCCCGATTTCCTTTGCTATTTTGGCCAGACCCGCATGCCTTGGTTCATCGGCCTGCGTGCGGCCCTCCGGCTCACGGGGTCAGATCAAGTGCGGCGACAATACTGTGGTAAGGCAGTCCAGCCGTGTCGTTCAGCCGCCTGACATCGGTGTCCGAGGCAGCATCGAACAGGCACATGCAGCGCCCATCCTCTGGCGCAAAGGTCGAGCGGATGTAGCTGATCTTAGTTCCCTGCGCGGTCATATCCTGCGCAGTCTTGATCGCGGCCTGCTGCGCACCGCCCAGATCAGCCATGCTGATCCCTTTAAGATCACGTTCCACCATATAGACTGTCATTTTCCGACTCCCTGCTTGTGACGGTGCCCATATCAAGCGCCCTGTCGCCGCAAAAAGAAAATGAGGATTGGTTATCTATCCATAACCGCAAGTTTGCCAGAACCGTGTATGATGGCGGCGAAGGGTTTGGGGTGCAATGACTGGAATTTAGAGGGCGGTCAGCATGGAAATGTCGCAGATCCGATATGTTCTGGCCGCCGCGCAGACGCTCAATTTCACCAAGGCGGCGCTCCAGTGCAACATCTCGCAACCGGCGTTGACCAAAGGCATCAAAACGCTGGAGCTGGCGCTGGGTGCGCCGGTGTTTCACCGCGAAGGCAAGCGGATATTGCTCAGCGATTTCGGTCGTTCGATGCTGCCGCATCTGCAACATATCGTCGATGAAACCGAGGCGCCGCAGTTGCTGGCGCAGAATATGCGCCTTTTGCACAAGGTGCCAATCCGGCTGGGGGTCATGTCCACCGTTGGACACATCCATCTCGCGCGGTTTCTGGGCCAGTTCGAAAACAGCTATGAGGGGATTGAGCTGAGCGTGACCGAAGCCCCGGTTGCCGACCTCAGGGCACAGCTGGAGAATGGCACACTGGATGCGGCCGTGCTGAACCCGATGGATGGTCTGGGCGAAGCGTTCCACGCCCACCCGCTTTATACCGAACGCTACATCGTGATCTTCCCGCCCGAGCATCGACTGGGCCATCTGAACGCGGTCAAGCTGACCGATCTGTCGGGCGAGCCTTATGTTGACCGGCTGGCCTGCGAATTGCGCGAAACCGTGATGGCGGTCTGCGCGGAAAAGCAGGTCGCCCTGTACGCCCGGTTCCGCTCGGACCGCGAGGATTGGGTGCAGGCGATGGTGCTGGCGCGGATCGGCTTTGCCTTCATGCCGGAATATTCGGTGTCGCTGCCCGGCCTGTTGCAGCGCCCGCTGGTCGATCCGGTGGTGCAGCGCAGCATCGCCCTGATCACTGTACGGGGGCGCCCCCATTCCCCCGCCGTCGCGGCCTTTGTGCGGGCCGCCAAAAGCTTTGCCTGGCCGGGGTGAGGCGGCGTTACCGCCGGACCCCGAGCGTCACCACATATTCGCGCGGCATGGCCAGGCCATTAGGGGCGCGATATTGCTCATGCATTGCGATGAAGTCCCGCTTCAGACCGGCGGCACGCTCCGGATCGAGACTGTTGGCCAACGCCTTCGTTGGCCCATAGCCGCCGACGAACACATCCCAGACCGCCTCGCCGGAAGGCATGCGCAACATCGAGGTGCCAGATTCAAAGCTCAGATCGAACGCCCCGCCCAACAGTTCGGTGAGACGATCTTCACTGCCCCAGGCAAAGGGCGAAGGCGGCGGGGTCGACGGCGGTGGCGGCATATAGGGTTTCATCGTCTTGAACAGATCGAAGATCGTGCTGTCAGGGCGCCAGGTCGCCAGCGCCAGACGTCCGCCGGGGCGCACCACCCGCGCCAGTTCGGCCGCCGCAACTTCGGGTCTGGCAACGAACATCACCCCAAAGGTCGAGGTGACTGCATCGAAGGCGGCATCGCCGAATTCCAGCGCCTCGGCATCACCCACCCGAAAGTCGATCTCGGGGGCCAGTTGTTTGGCCGCCGAGATCACACCGGCCCCAAAATCAATACCAGTGACCGTTGCACCGCGTTTGGCGATTTGCCGCGCAGTCCATCCGGTGCCAGTGGCCACATCAAGATACCTCTCGCCCACGACCGGCCAAACCCGGTTGACCGTATGACTGATCGCATCTGCGATCGAGTCACTGATCTTGTCATAAGCAGCACCGCCCGATCCCCAAGTGGACCCGGCCTTTTCATTATGTGCGAGAATTGGCATGCAAACCTCCCATGATAACCATTATGAAAAATGCATTGCGCACAGCACTAACGGTATCGCGACAGCTATTGCGGTCCCGACAAACTGCCGTCACAAAGACTACCGATGCAGGCTTGGATGCGGCGGTCAAACCCCGTCTGACAGCAACCAGCTTGAAATTATGCTCCAAAGCATACGCCAAACGATCTTAGTGTCAACAAACGTTGGGCTTTCACTGTGCGATGGCGAAACCCGCCAGCGTCCGGCACGTGCAGCCTTTCCCGGCACAATGCGACGGTAGATCGTCACGAGACAATGAAAACTGCGGCTGCGCCGACGTGCCAGAGGCACTGATCGTTTGGAGCGTGATGCGCAAGGCACCACCCCTGCCTTTTTTGCCTACAGAATGGCACGGTCGCGAGGTGCTGGTCTTTGCTGCTTGCTATGCGGGCGACATGGCCGAGGGTGAAATGGCCATGGCGAGATTGCGCGCTCTGGGCAATCCCATTGCCGATGTGATCTCGCCGCATCCCTTTACCGGCTGGCAGGCCGCTTTTGATCCCCTGCTGACGCCCGGCGCGCGCAACTACTGGAAAAGCCATGACTTCATTGATCTGCCGGACGCGGCCATATCGCTGATCCTAGAGGCCATCGGTACTTTGCCAGACCCGCAGTCCGAGATTTTTATCGCCCATGTCGGCGGTGCGATGGCTCGTGTCGCTCCCGACGCGACCGCCTTTCCGCAACGTGCTGCGCATTTCACGATGAACGTGCATACGCGTTGGTCGGATGCCGGAAAGGACACGGCCTGCATCGCTTGGGCTAGGGATTTCTTCGCCCGGATTGCACCGCATGCGGCTGGATCCGTCTATGTAAACTTCATGCCCGAGGATGAAGGCGACAGGATTGGTGCCGCGTATGGTGGTAACATGGACCGGCTGGGCCGGATCAAAGCAAAATACGATCCAGCCAACCTATTCCGTGCGAACCATAATCTACTGGCGGCTGTGGCACAGGCAGCGGAATAGATCTCCTTGGACGGGCGGGACCGCTGCGAAAGTGCCGTGATGGCGGCGATAATCACCGCCACCGGCTGGCAGTACCACACCGCAGACTCGACAGCGTCGAGCAACTTGGTAGGAAGCTGGGCCTGACGATTACGTCGGCGAACGAGTGAACCGACCCGAGTTTGCCGACGGGGGATTTGTCTGTCCTTCGGGCAACCCTATTGAGCGAGTTCAAGTTTGCCCAGTAATCTTTATCTTCTTTATCCCAGCGAGACACGGAGGTCGGCCAGTGCTTCCAACTGTGCGCGAACATGGGCATCCAGCACGCGTTGCATGATGGCGGCTTCGATCATCACCGGTTTGCCTGATGTCTTTTCCACCTCCGCTGCCAATTGCGCGGCCATCAGCGCCGCCACCCGGGCAGGCCAGGTGACCCAGACATCGCGTTCCTGCCGCGCCAGGCGGAACACCAATGCCTCGGCCCGCGCCCGGTCGACCAACATGCCCTTCTTCTTCTGGATCGCCAGTTGGCGTTCCTGCGCTTGATAGACCGTCAGTGCGGTGCGGGCTTTGAGATAGCTGTCCGTCCCGCCACTGCTACCGGTTGGCAAGGCAGCATCGCCACCAAGCGAGCGGCGCTGTTGATCGGGATCGGTCATTTCCGTCCGGCGCACATCAGATGCGGCCGCATTGATCGAGCCATCGGCATAGAACACCAGTCTGCCGCCGCGTTTGGCGTTCTGGACCGCACCCCGTGACAGGCCGGAATGGGAGGAATATTCGCGTTCGCTCATGCCGTTCATAGCTGCTCCTTGGTTCAATTAAGCCAATGATATTGATTGTTTTTTCGTTGATCAAGGTCGGCGTTAGAGCGAACTTGCATACAGACGCGAGGCAGCCCGCACCGCGAAAAGCCACATGGACAAGACGATGACCGCCATGACGAGCCGCCGCGCCACTGACAACACCAAAACCCTGAATGCCTTCCTCGCCGCCAAACGCGAGATCGACCACATGTTGGCACGCATCAAGACCCTCAGCGATGACCATTTCGAGACCCACCCCGACGCGATCAACTGGGGCGATGTTGGCACGCTGAACCATTATTCCAGCCTGCTGCGCCAGATCACTGACAGCGCCTTCAGAGAGGGCGAATTCGCAAAGTGATGCAGGCCCACCCCGGCCAAGCCCCGCGATGGCGGGGCTTGCTTGCATAGAAGGACCGCAATCTGCGCGCCCGAACCAAGGAATACCAATGTCCTATCAGACCTTGCTACGCGAACTGGCGCCCAGCCTGAATCCCGCTGGGATCGAGGCATCGATGCGCCTGCACTACGGCACCCTGAACCATCTTCCGCGCAAAACCTTTGTGGCGGAGGCCAAGCTTGCCGCCGATCTGGAGGTCCAGTCGCCCGGGATCCTGCGCAAGATCGCGGAGAGCATGGGCATGGCGGACGACTTCGCCAAGTGGGAGGCCTGAGCCATGCCGCTTGACCCGGCCCAGCGCCATCAGATCGAACAGTACGGCCTTACCTCCGCATGGGAGGCAGAACGCCGCGCCGCCTGCGACGAGGCCGTCGCGCTCTTGCGCGAGATCAACAATCTGGAACGCGACGACGATGGCGGCGTGATCATTGGTGCCGATGCCGACGGCCACAACGATCTCTCGTCGCGCATCGCCACCTTCCTTGCCGAACATTACCAGTGAAAGGAACCCTCCATGATCAAACTCACTGAAACCCAGACTAATATCCTGACCGCTGGGGCCAAGCGGCCTGAAAATATCGCCATGCCGCTGCCGAAGGGGCTGGCTGGTGCGGCGGCGAAGATGGCAATCACGAAAATGCTCGAACGCGGCTGGCTGCAAGAAGTTGATGCCAACCTGCGCCGGGGCGAACCGCTTTGGCGCGAAACCGGCGACGGCCATGGCACCACGCTGGTGGTCACAGACGCAGGCCTGTTCGCCATCGGGATCGAGCCGATTATGGCGCAGGCGATGGCGGCCATCCGCAAACACGCAGATGCGATGCCGGAAGCAAAGCTGCCGACCCAGCGCGCAGGCACAAAGCAGGCGATGCTGATCGCGCTGCTTCAGGCGCCCGAAGGTGCCACAATGGACGCGATGATTACAGCCACTAACTGGAAGCCTCATACCTTGCGCGGGGCCATGTCGGGGGCGTTGGGCAAGAAGCTGGGGATTATCGTGACTTCGGCGAAGGAAGGGGGCCGGGGGCGGGTGTATCGGATCAGCGAACCCGGCTAGAATTGCCCCATGATCGCTCTGAGCCCAAAGCGGACTTCATTTTGTCCTTCTTGGACCTCTGACAGGGCTACCAGTGCGGTGCCGGTACGAAATTGCGATCAACTTGGATTGCGTGCGGATATCACCCACGACGAGGTGGGTGCCCAAATGCCATGCCCGTCCCGTTCCTGGCTCTCGAAGAAGGTGCGCATCTCGCTCTCGATCTCTGGACGCTTGGCCTCGGCCAACTCGCTACCGGCTTCGCGGAAGACCTCGCCCCTTGGACCGATGGCCAACGCGAATGCGATGCATTCTTCCGGGGTTGTGCCGACCATGATCTTTTCGTCCACACGGGTGAAAGTGAAATCCTCGTAACCAGCACTCTTCATCATCAGGTCCGACGTCTCTTGATTGCCCATCGAGAACGGGCCGGGCCCGCAGGTGTCGGCGTCTGCGCCCGGCGGCGGAAGATGCCGAAGGGTGATGTCCTTTGCTTTCTGCCATGCCGGATTGTCTTCGCGCCGACGCCAGACGATATGGGTAATCTGCCCTCTCGGCTTGAGCGCCTTACGCATCCGTCGCAGGGCAGCCACAGGGTTTGTGAAGAACATCGTGCCAAAACGCGCAACCACATAGTCGAACTCATTCTCGGGCAGAGCGACTTCGGCATCACCCCGCGAGAACTGGACGTTTGAAAGTCCTTTTGCGGCAGCGTCCTTCCTGGCCTCTTGCAGGAATGCTTCGACGCAATCAATGCCGACGACGCGCCCATCGGGTCCGACAACCTCTGCCACTTGGAGCGTCATGTCTCCCCAGCCACAGCCGACATCCAGCACTGACATCCCCTTTTTGATTGGCAAGTTCGGCAACACTGCAGCGGAGTGCCGAGACAGGCCGCCTTGAAGGATATGACGGTATTTTGTAAACTTTGGCTCAAGAACGGAGTTCCAGAATTTCACGAACTCAGTGTCTGCGGAACCGTCGAAGTCCATGGCTGCCTCCCGGTCATTTCGCTTGCGAGACTAGCACGGAACGGCCTTCGCACCAAATTGAAAACCCAGATAGGCCATCCCCTTCGATTTCGGTCTGGCGGACCAAACTATAGATCACAATGCCTAGCTCAAGAAATGCAAATGCATGAACGCATAGGTCCGCCTTGTCCGCATACCGCAAGCACGGCGATCACTGCAGATTTGAATAGCCGAACCTGATCAGGCTGGCGGCGATTTTTTTGGGCAGGCTCGACCCCATGCCGCAAGAATTTGCAAGCACGTCAGGTCAGCCGCTCGAGGGTCCAAGCCCCGATCCAGCTCGGCACGAAAACCTAGCCAATGTGGAGACATTTCCCGGTTTTGAGGCCGTCTGGAAGCTTGGATTTGGCGGGGTGGATTTGACCAAGTGGATTTGACCAAGTGGATTTGGCAAACTGGATTTGGTGGATTTGACAAAAGAATCCAGCAGTCCAAAGTCGTGATTATATAAGATATTGATATTTATAGATTTACTGGCCGATACCTCTGCTAGGTGGATTTGGGTGGATTGCCCGGTGAAAATGCCTGTCGCTAGCGAAATGCCGCGCTGCGCCCCCCCGCATACAAACCGGGCCGGGGAGGAACCATGCCAGGGGGGAGGGTCTCAGTTGCCGACGGGTTGCGGCTTGGCCTGACCAATAGGTCTGATCAAGACCCTTTCAGGAAATCGTCGACAAACTCGGAGACCGGCGCGGTGCCCGTGACAAGAAGATGCTTGCGCGCACGGGTGCATGCCACATAGAGCAAGTGCCGTTCCGTGTTATAGACCTCTTCAAGGTCAGCATCATCAGCCACCGATTCAATGCGATCCGATTGGGGAATGACATCGTCGTCGCAGGCCATGACTACGACCGACCGGAATTCCAGACCCTTGGCGAAATGCATCGTGCTGATGGCGACAGCGCCATTCTCGACTTCGACCTTGTCGTTCAGTTCGACGGCACGCGCACCTGCCGCCTTCACCGCCGCCCGAGCGCGCTTCAGTTCCGAGCATCCAAGCTCCGGAGATCATCCCAGATTGGCGCTGGGGCGAAGTATTCCGCGCGCTGGGCAGCGATGAGGACGCCGCGAGGCCAATCTTCCCACTCGACGAAGACGCGGGTGTGGAAGCCTGGTTCGGCGAGCATGACGCCCAGATCCAAGCCTCCGCCGCCTGCGCAGAGGGATAATCCGTGCCGGGGACGTGACACCATGCCATTCACCGCACTCCCCGCATCCGGAGCCGTTCGGGCGTGACGAGGCCATGGGCCAGCATGACGTCCCGGATGCTGTTGGTGATCGAGCTGACGGGCACATAGCCATCGGAGTTGACCATCTTGGCGTAAATCACCGCCTTTTCGGCGCAGCTGAGGGGCGGCGTCACGTCGACCTTGCGCCGCCGCTTGGCCTTTCCGGCACTGGCGGCCGTGACTGCCTTCTGCGCATCGCGCTGGGCGGCGCGTTCCATGAACCGGTCGAGCGCTTTGGGCCCATCGGGCGGAATGGGATGATCTGCCCGGCTCTCGGTGGCGGTCTCGATGATCCGGACTTCGCTCAACCCAAGGTCATCCCGCCAGCGCTGCACATGGAGCCGCGCTGGCCAGCCCTGCCACCAGGCTGGGAGGCTGGCGTTTGCAGCGAAGCCCAGCGCGCCCAACAGCTCTGCGAAAAACCGATCAAAATCAGCATCGCGCGCTTGCGCATCCTCCTCCTCCTTTACAGGTTTACTTAGGGGTTCTCTTACAAGGTTAATCTCCGGATTCCGGAGATGGCTTTGGGCAAAATCCGGAGATGGCTTTGCTGAAAATCCGGAGATGGCTCCATGTCCGGATTCCGGAGATGGCTTGTCGCCTTGTTCCTCGTCCGTTCCCGCAAAGCCGTCTCCGGTTTCCGGAGATGGTTCTGGTGGGAAACCATCCTCAAACCCCAGGATGTAACGTGTCGCCAAGCGCTTGTGGGTGTGGGGATGCTCTGTGCCCGAACGCGGTGGATCAGGCGCAGTTCCTGCAGCCTGAAGAGGTGTTCGTTCAGGGCTGAGATCGACATTTCCGCATCGTCTGCCAGCCGCGCCTGCGTCGGGAAGCAGCCGAAGTCGGGGTTGTGCCGGTCGCACAGAAACCACAGCACGATTTTGGTGGCAGGCTTAAGCCCACGCTGCTGGATTGCCCAGACGGTTGCCTTGTGGCTCATGGTGCCACCCTCTGCGCTGGGCGCGCACGGCTGGAGAAGCCATGATCCGCCAGTGCACCCAGCGCATCGTCAAGGCTGCGGACCAGCGCCCAGCCGAAACCTTGTGCCAGCACGGCATCGCGAAACGCTTCCTGATCCGGGCGCAGGCGGCCTTTCGGTGCCTTCAGTTCAAGGAACAGGACGCGCCCGTCGTGAAGCACCATCAGATCGGCGAAGCCCGCATGCACGCCCATGCCGACCAGGATCGCCTGACGCTTGGCACCGCGGGGCCCGGCTTCGGTCACCTCATTGGCGCAGTGATGGATGATGGCCGTGCGGGGCAGGGCGAAGCGCAGCGCCTGAACCACGGCGCGTTGCAGGTCGGCCTCGGGTGTGCGGCACCGGGTCATAGCCTGGCCCTCCGGTCGGCGTCCTCGCGCTGGGCGCGGCGCACCGGCCGCCGCGCGTCGATCACCAACAGCAACACCCGGGCATCCTTGCGCTCGGCTTCGGT
Source organism: Cypionkella sp. TWP1-2-1b2 (assembly GCF_049896245.1). Lineage (NCBI taxonomy): Bacteria > Pseudomonadati > Pseudomonadota > Alphaproteobacteria > Rhodobacterales > Paracoccaceae > Cypionkella > Cypionkella sp. TWP1-2-1b2. The sequence continues at coordinate 23,106 of NZ_JAFCTX010000020.1, forward strand.
TTCGCCATGGGTAACGAGGACATTGCAGGCCAAACCGATCAGGTGATCGCTATGATGGGCGACATCAGCGATGACGGCGCGGGCCTCGGCGACACGGTCAGCGGGCCAGCTAGAAATGCGGGATTGCGCGATCATGGCCGCCCCCGCACTTTGCGCACGGGATGCACCTGTTCCTGCGCCCTGATCCAATCCTGCACCGATGCGCGCCGGTACAGAGCCTTTCGCCCTATGCGTGTGCAAGGCGGCCCGACCCGCCGTGCTTCCCATCTGGCGAGCGTGTCGGACGTGAGTCCCAGCTCGCCTGCGAGCTGCTCCCGGCTGATCCAGCCGGCCAAAAGGTTCAGCGGCTCAAATGCCGCCTCGGGTTGGGGGTGTGTCATGAACTGCTCCGATTTCTTCCCGCCCTCTTTCTGGGGCAGGGTCAGGAAAGCAGATCGCGAGGGGCGGAATACAGGCAGAGACCGGAATTGAAACCCACAAGTCAATTCCACCCCTTGTTTCATTGATGTTTCAGGCAAGCGGCACCAAAGAAGAGGCCGGGCCCGCCGCCACCGGGAGCCTCGTAATCGCGTGCAAAAGCGCCGGTCACGGGGCGGCAATGCGCTATCCTACCCGGCAGGTCGCATCGACTGGCGTTCGGGGGTGTTCGCCGGTTTTCTGGGGGGTGGAATTGCCGGAATGACCGGTTTCGGTAGCGTTCCGCCGACGTTCGACTGTGCTCGCCGGAACCCCTCTTGTGGAAGCGGAACCACATGAAATTGATGTTGCAGACTCGCCCTGCGGCTGCGTAAGCTTGCCGTGAGCAGTCAACGAGAATCAAAAAAATGAAGAGGCGCCAGGTGTCTTCACCCAACGAGGTGAAGCGCTGGCTTACAGGCAGTTTTACTCGACGACATGCTCTGTACTGAGTCGCGCCCGCCTGCATGGCACAGCGGGCTTTTTAACCCGCGTCTGACGGCTTTGGCCGTGAGATTTCGCATGTCAGATTGGAGTTCGTTGATGCCTTTGCCGCCTATCGCTTTCTATTCGATTTACGAGATTTCTGCGCGATGGGGCTGCCACCCGGCCGATGTCGCTGGCTGGGCTGTGGAGGGGCATCTCTAGGTGGTGGCGGGGATTGCGCCGGTCAGCTGCGGCGACGAGACCGTCGCGGGATTGGTCGAGGTTCCGATTGCGGAACTGATGCTGATGTTCCGCAGGTATGGGCCGAGCGATGAACAATGCCGGTTGAAACGGGTCAAGCCACCCGGTAGCAAAACCTGGCTGAAGGTGACCGACCCGCCCGATGGCCTGCCGATCCGATCATCTGATCTGCTGCTGGCGGCAGGTCCGTTGCAGCAGTTTGAAGAAGACCGCGACCTTTTACGCCGACCAGCGTCGAACACCGGTGCGAACCCGCGTTATGATTGGGATGCAATGTATGCCTGGTTGACCAAGTACATCTTTGACAAGGGAGTGCCCGATTCCCAAACGGCGATGATCGCCTTGGTGCAGGAGTGGTTCGTTCAGAACTCGCGGTCGGGGGAAGTGCCCGATGAAAGTACGATCCGCAAACGGCTCACCGGCCTTTGGCGCAAACTGAAGGGCGAGGAACCGGTTGGATGATCAGGCCGATTTTGGCAAGTCGGCGCTATCCTGCGCCGCGTCATGCACAAGGCGCGGCCGTGGGCGCAGGAGGTTGGCCACCGTGTCGACCCCCGCCCGCAAAGGCGAATCCATCAGGTGGGCGTAGCGCTGCGTGGTCTGCATCTGGCTGTGGCCCAGAAGCTTGCCGATCATTTCCAGCGAGGCACCACCGCTGACCAGCAGGGAAGCGAAGGTGTGGCGCAGGTCGTGGATGCGCAGATCGGGCAGCTTGGCATCCTTCTGAACTTTCATCCAGAACCGGCGAATTTCCCGCACCGGCTGGCCGATAGTCTCACCGGGAAACAGCCATGGATTGCCCCTCGGGACGACCAGTTGGCGCTGACGGACGATGGTCACCACCTCCTGCGAGATCGGGACTCGGTGGATCTTGCGCTGCTTGGTAGTCGCTGCGGGTTTCGACCAGATGACATAATCGAGATTGAACTGCTCAAACCGCGCCGTCCGCACCTCGCCCACACGAGCGCCGGTCAGCATGCACATCCGGATGATTGCCGCTGCGCGCTGATCCTCAGCGCTATCGAGAACGGCTGCGATCCGGGCCAGCTCGTCGGGCCCAAGAAAGCGTTCGCGCGCCTCTTCGATGCACCGGTGGAAGCCATGTGCGGGATTGTCGGCACGCCATTCCCATTCGATTGCCAGCGTGAACATCTTGCGCAGCACCTCTCCCGTGCGGTTGGCCCGGATCGGGGTAGGCTTGAGCCCTTGGAGTTTGCGCGCGCGGTTGTTGGGCTTGTCCTTGCTGGGGCGCGGGCGGCCCTCGGCCACAAAATCGAGGAACTTTGCGACATCAGACTTGGTGATCTCGGTCACCAACTTGTTGCCCCAGGCCGGTTCAACCATCTTTTTCAGCATCGAGGTCTGGTCGGCGGCATTGTTTTTCGCGAGTTTGGGCAGATGCTCGGCGATGTAACGGTCGATCATGTCTTTGATGCGCGGGGCCCCACGAAACTCCTCGCGTGTCGACAGTGGGTCAAGCCCCTCATCGATGGCGCGGCGCAGTTCCTTGGCCCGCTCTCGCGCTGCGGTCACGCTCCACTCCGGCCAGCGCCCGATGTTCATGCGCCGCTGCCGCCCCGCATGGCGGTAGTCGATGGTGAAGGTTCGTGCGCCCGAGGCCTGAATCCGGGCCGCGAAGCCGATCACCTCGGTGTCGAAAACCTGATAGCTGATCCCCGGCTTTGGTTCAGCATCGCGCAGGGCTTTCTCATTCAGTTTCAGTCGGTTGACCATGTGTCCGGACTCCTTGTCCCCCGACACAGGCGTAGACCCGCGCGGTTATCAAGTCAGAGCACAGTCGGAGGGGCGGAATACAGGCAGAGACCGGAATTGAAGTGGCGTGGCCATTCCGGATCGCCAATCGATGTGCCAGAGGAAACGCAATGGCGAACGGACATCGTCTGAATCGTGTTGACCGCGGGCTCTGCTGAAAATCCGTCTTCAGGCTCTGCATGCGATTTGATGCCGGTCGGAACATGTAATACGGTTTCTGAAGAGCCCAGCCCGTCCCCAACGCCTAGAGATCAAAATTGTGCCCACTGCCAAGCCACCCAGAAACTTGACACCCCCACTCTGCCAACAAGTGTCGCAGGAAATGCTGAAGGCTTGCCAGGATGTTGCCGCGCGCCATGGCTTGGTTGCCGAAGCCAAGGAGATCGCAGGCGTCGATCTGCGGTGGGGGTTCGATCTTACGTTCCGCGTGTCGATCCCGCTCCCTGACGGGACCGCTCTCGATCCAGAGCGGCTGCGGTTCGAAGCGCTGGCCGAAGCCTTCGGACTGTCGTCAACAGACTACGGGCGCCAATTCAGCACCGATCGTGAGTCTTTCCGCGTGGTGGGCATCGACCCCCGTCGCCCGAAGTACCCGATATCAGCAGAGCGCATCCCCGACGGGCAGGCGTTCAAGTTCACCGCGGACCAGGTGGCGCTACTGTTGCGGTCAGGCGTGCGGGATGTGACGCCGAAGGGATGAAGGCAACGACGCGAGCGGCCCTTACCGGCCCTTCGACAGGCACTTCGCTACCGCAGCGCAGGTTCTCTAAAGAAGACGTTCGTGCGAGGCGCAGCATCTTCGTGGTAAGGCGATGAACTTGCTACACCTGAAGAAGATTGTCGGCCCGAAGTCAGCGACGGTTCACCGATATCCGCTGTAATGGCGGCGCCATGTTAGTTCATAGCCCGACTTTCGCGATTGGGATAACGGTTGTAACTAATCAACTTGGCATGCGGCAGGGCTGGGTCAGTTCGTTACTTTGAACACCGGGACGAACGAGGCTGGTGCGAGAGATTCTTGCGTGCCGATCGCGTCGATGTTTTCGGGCGTCAGGGTGACGATGCGTGGTCCGGCATGGCGGATTGTCAGATTGCCTTCGATGGCCCGCACGGCAAGTTCGACCGCCAAGCGGCCTTGCAGCACGGCGAAATCCGTTGGGGCCGCCAGAATGCGCCCCCGCTTGATCCCGCGATAGACGCCGTGGCTGACATAGGTTGACACTACGCCGATCCGGTCTGTCAAATTGCGGGCGCGCAGGATCGAAACGGCGGCTTCGGCCATCGGTCCACTGCCGACGAGGTAGTTCACCTCAGGCACGCGGTCGAGCACGTCTTCAACCAAGAGCACCTGCTGTTCGATGCCAGTATCGCCGTAGCGGGTGGCGACGATCTGGGCGGAACTGTCACCAAGAGCTTTGAGAAAGCCTTGTTCGACGAAATGCACCCAGCCCGCCCCTCTCGGGCCGGGAAACCATGCCAACTTGACCGGCGCGCTGCCCTTTGGATGCCGCTGGGCGATGGCGCGCCCCGCCGCGGCGCCCATTTCCCGCCATGGCACGCTGGATTTGGCAGAGATGCCTGCATCGTCCATGTCGTTCACCGCAGCGATAACGGGCATCTGTTGCGCAATGTCCAGAACCGCCGGGGACAGGCCATTGTAAGACACTGGCCCAAGGATCAGCGCATCCATATTGCGCTTGCCACAAGCTTTCACCTGTTCGATCTGGCGCTCGAGGTTTGGATAGCCCCCCGCCTCATAAAGATCGAAGGACACGCCGAGCCGGTTGGCTTCTTCAACCATGCCGTAGTTGACGCTCAGCCAATAGGCGTCTTTCAGATGCGGATAGAGCACGCAAAGCCGCCACGGTTTGGCAGCGCGGTCGATCGGATGGTAAAGCAGAGGCTGCGTTTGGCTCTCGTCCTCAAACGGCACGGTTGGCACTTGCAGTTGCCAAGATTCGGCGCGCGCGGGTTGGCTGGCGAGGGCCGCGATCCCCGCAAACAGGACATGTCGCAAAAATCTCATGCCTTTGCTTCCATCCTCTGTAATCTGATGCCAGATCAGGGTTAAGGTTACGGAAGATGTCGCACAAGTCCAGCCCATCGCGCGTCAGTCTGGGGCGTATGCTGCTGATGGCCTTTTTGGTCATCGCGGGCTTGCCGACTCTGATTGGGGTTCTGGGCTGGATCGAGTTGCAGAAGGTCGCGCGCAACCAAACCAATGTCATCAAGGAAACCATCCCAGCGATTTCCGAAGTGCGCGGGTTTACGGAAGAAATCAGCCGCATCGTCCTGGTCGCACCCGAACTTGCGGCGGTCACCACTGAAGCGGCGCGGCTGGAACGTGCGGGCTATTTGTTTGCCCAAGCCGATGCGCTGAAACAGCGGGTTGCGCGCTATGAAGGCACGGGCGATGTGATCCCGGCAAGGCTGCAGCAGTCCGAGGCCGATGTGCGCAGCGGTATCGAGGGGCTTGATCGTCTGGTGCAGGATCGCATCATTGCCATTGCGGCACAGGGCGCGCGGCTGCACGCCGGTCTGGCCGCCACGACCGAGTTGTTGGAAATTGCCGATACGCTGGTGGCGAATGCGCAAATGGGCACCTCGGCGGTTATCTCTAGTCTTTATGATCTGGAAGGTGCGGGACCAGACACCGATAAACGATTGGATACGTTGGATAAGCTGATCGAGGTCGATCTGTTCCGCCAAGGTCAGATGTCTGAAATGCGCTCGCATATCGGTGAGGTTGGGTTGTTGCTAAACCGGATTGCAACGGTTCAAGATCCAGCAGAGCTTGCGCAGGTTCAGGCAGAGGTGCAGTCCCGCATCGACATTGTGACACGCCGTATTCTGGCGGTGAATGATCCTATCCGGGCCGAGCGGGCTTTGGCGCTGTTGCAGATGATCCGACCCAGCGCCGCGCCGCCACCGGATGCGGCGGACATGTTCAGCTTGACCAAGGGCATCCTTGATCTGAATCGCCTGATCGCGGGGGCGCAAATTGAGGTGCGTGAGGCGGCGGTGCGGTTGGAGCGCGAGGCGCAGGCGCTTGCCGATCAGATCACAGGGCGGGCGGTTTTGGCGGGGGCGGAGGCCAGCGCGGCGATCCGCACCACGCAGCAGCTTTATGTCTGGGGCTCGGTTGCGGCTTTGTTGATTTCCTTGGCTGTCGTCTGGATTTATGTTCGCGGCAATATCACCCGCCGTCTGGATGCGCTGTCTGCAACGATGACGCGGCTTGCCGAAGGCGAAGAGGTGGGGCGCATCACCCCGCAGGGCACGGATGAAATTGCGGACATGGAAGCCGCCGTCGAGGTGTTCCGCCTGCAAGGCATCGAGAACCACGCGCTGGAGGCTGAACGCGATCAGAACCTGGCCGAATTACGCCGCCATCGACTTGAGCTGCAACTGCTGGTCGCCGAGCAAACCAAGCAACTGCGCGGCGAGGTCAGCGCCCATGCCGAGGCGCGCAACCGTGCTGAGGCCGCCGACCGCGCCAAGTCAGAATTCCTTGCCATGATGAGCCATGAGATCCGCACGCCGATGAATGGCGTGTTGGGGATGTTGCGCAGTCTGGGGCGCGACGGGTTATCGCCGAGACAACAGGGGCAGTTGCGGGCGGCACATGCCTCGGGCGAAGGGTTGATGGTGATTTTGAACGACATCCTCGATTATTCCAAGATAGAAGCCGGGGCCGCGACCTTGGCTGAAGTGACGTTTGCACCGGCTGATCTGTTGCGCGATATTGTGGGATTGATGACGCCGAGCGCGCAGGAAAAAGGGCTGGTGCTGACGATGGACGTGCCCGCCGCTTTGCCAGCAGCGGTGTTGGGCGATATGGGTAAACTGCGGCAGATCCTGTTCAACTTGGTTTCCAACGCAGTGAAGTTTACTGAGCAGGGCGAGGTCGAGTTGAGCGTTACGTCGCAGCAACATGCGGGCGGCTCTACCTTGATCTTTGCCGTCAGTGACACGGGGAAAGGCATTGCCGCAGCTTCTCAAGAGCGAATTTTTGGCGTGTTCGAGCAAGAGGACGCGCAGACCGCGCGGCAATATGGCGGCAAGGGGCTGGGGCTTGCGATCTGTCGGCGGTTTGCCGATGCGATGGGGGCAACGCTGACGGTGCAAAGCGTCCCCGGTGCGGGCACTGTGTTCACTCTGGCAGCAGGCTTTCGCCCCGGTAAGGTTGCGGATTTGCCGGTTGATATCGTGGAGGTGTCGGTTCAACCTGATACCCGAAGACTGCACGCTTTGGTGGTAGAGGATAACGATATCAACCAGATGGTTATTCAGACCTATCTGGAGGATAAGGGCCATCAGGTGCACGTGGTTGGAACTGCCGAAGCGGCGCTATCGGTGCTGCATGGTGCTCAGTTCGATGTGATCTTAATGGATGTAAACTTGCCGGGTCTGTCTGGCACCGAAGCGACGCGGATGATCCGGGCAATCGCGGATCGGCGCATTGCAGCGCTGCCGATCATCGGCGTCTCGGCGCATGTGCAGGAGGCGGATCGGCTGGAGAATCTGCGGGCCGGAATGTCGGTGATCTTGCCGAAACCTTTGTCGTTCTACGCGCTGTCAGCGGCACTGCTTGATGTCATTTCACAAAGGCATGTTCTGTTCGATCTGGCATCCGATATGGGGACTGAACGCGCCTGCGGGCTGGCGCGGATGTTCCTGGAAAGCTTGCCGAAGAGGCTGGCGGCTATCGCCGCCGCCGCAAGGTTCAGCGATTGGACGGCTTTGGCGCAGGCGGCGCATCATCTGAAAGGGGCTACGGGCAATTTTGACCTGCCCGCTTTGGCTGCGCATTTGGATCAGATCGAGGGTTCGGCCAGGCTTGGCCCATCCGCTCAGCTTGAGACCTACCTTCAACAGTTGACTAAGGTGGCCGAGGAAAGCCGTCTGGCTATCGAAACAGCCCTTGCGGTGCTTGACCGCAGTCTCAACCAAGCTGCGCAGTGAACACGTAGCCTTCGCCATGCGAAGTGGTAAAGATGCGCGGGGCTTTCGGATCATCGCCGAATTTCGCCCGCAAGCGTTGCACCAGCACATCGATCGTCCGGGTGTTGGTGCCATCTTGCCTATGGGTGATCGCCATAATCAGACGATCCCGGTCCATCACTGCGCCCGGATTGGTCACGAAGACCCGCAGCAACTCGTATTCCGCCCGCGTCAGCACAATCGACTGGCCAGTGCCATCCGTCACCTGCCGGGAGGCGACGTCAAAGGTAAAGCCGTTGAACTGAAACACCCGCCGCGTCATCGCCCGCGTAGCTGTGGTGCGCCGCAACAGGTTTTTCACCCGCGCCAGCAATTCGCGTCGATTAAAGGGTTTGCAGACATAATCATCCGCACCAAGCTCCAGGCCAACGATGCGGTCCACATCATCGGTGCGGCCTGACAACAGGATGATGCCGATTTCCGAACGCGCCCGCAGTTCGCGGGTGATCTCTAACCCGTCTTTGCCCTGCAAATTGATATCGGCAATCAGCAGATCAGCAGTGTTCTGCGCGAGGATTTTCTCGGCCTTCTCCGCCGTGTCACATTCCGAGATGCGATAGCCGAATGATCCCAGATAGCTGGCCAACGTGCTGCGAGTCACCGGCTCGTCTTCGACAATGACAATATGCGCTGGTCTGGACGCCATCGGTTTTTCCGTCTCGTGTGTTTCCCTCTGTTAACAATTTTTTACAAACAATGCGAGTCCGTTCATCGTGAAGGTCTGACGCGTTCACAACCCATCCCTAGCCTTGAGTCGCAGGGAAGGCCGTAAACTTCCCGCTAAACACTGCGCGCAGGCGCGGATATCCAACAGGGATTGCACCATGAAATCTATGAAAACACTGCTTGCCGGAGCAACGGCACTGGTTTTGCTGGCACCTGCCGTTTGGGCCGCAGATTCGACTGATCCGATCATGATTCCGCTGCACAACTGGTCTAGCCAGATTGTGATGAGCCACGTCGTCGGTGATGTCTTCACCTCAATGGGCAACAGCGTGGAATATGTCACAACCGACAGTCAGGCGGTTTACGAATCCATCCGTCTGGGCGACGCGTCGCTGGAAATGGAAGTCTGGGAAGGCGCGTTTGGCGCGTCTTTTGATGCCGCTGTGGCCAAGGGCGGCATTCATGCGGCGGGGGCCCACAATGCCGTCACGCGCGAGGATTGGTGGTATCCTGCTTGGACCAAAGAAGCGTGCCCCGGTCTGCCCGATTGGAAGGCCCTGAACGAATGTGCGGCCTTGTTCAAAACCCCGGAAACCGGCGAGAAGGGCCGTTTTCTGGGCGGCCCGGTGGATTGGTTGAAGCATGACCAGGAAAAGGTTGATGCTTTGGCAATGAATTTCGCCGTGGTCAACGCAGGCTCTGCCGCCGCGATTTGGGCGGAAATTGGTGCTGCCGAAAAGACCAAAACGCCGATCGTGGTGTTCAACTGGACCCCGAACTTCGCCGAAGCCGTCTGGCCGGGCGAATTCGTGAACTTCCCCGAATGGGTGCCGGGCTGCAACGAAGACCCCTCGGTCGGGCTTTTCCCCGACAAGACCTTCGACTGCGGCAACCCTGCCAACGGCTATATGAAGATCGCCGCTTGGGATGGCATGAAAGATAAGTGGCCAGCAGCCTATGCCACACTGGCCAAAGTCAGCCTGACCAACCCGCAGATCGCCGAGATGGCCAAACTGGTTGATATTGACGGCATGGAGCCTGAAGACGCGGCGGAGGCTTGGATGGATGCAAATCCGGACGTTTGGAAAGCTTGGCTGAACTAAGCCGAACAGTCGTATTTCTTGGCCCATCCAGCGACTGCGGGATGGGCCGATCCTTTGCTTAAGATCGAGGTTACCGCATGACGGAAAGCGTTATCACCTGTCGCAATGTCTCAAAGATTTTCGGGCCAAACCCGGCGCAGCATCTGGCGCAACTGAAGGCCGATCCCGGTTTGTCATCGGCAGGCTACGTCCATGCGGTGCGCGATGTTAATCTGGAGTTCCGGCGCGGGGAAATGCTGGTCGTGATGGGCCTGTCGGGCTCGGGAAAATCCACGCTGGTGCGCTGTCTGTCGCGGTTGATCGAGATTACCAGCGGTTCGGTGACGGTGGAAGGCCGCGACATTGCAACCCTGTCTGAACCCGAGTTGATCGACCTGCGCCGCCGTAAGATGGGGATGGTGTTTCAAAGCTTTGGTCTGCTGCCGCATCGCTCCGTTCTGGAAAACGTCGCCTTCCCCTTGGAAATGCGCGGACAGGATCGCAGCACCCGCTACGCCCGTGCCCGTGAAATGCTGGAGCTGGTTGGCCTGAAAGGCCGCGAAGATTACTTCCCGCGCGAGCTTTCTGGCGGTCAACAGCAGCGCGTTGGCATCGCGCGGTCCTTGGCGGTCGAGCCGGATATCTGGTTTCTGGACGAGCCGTTTTCGGCACTTGACCCGTTGATCCGACGCGAGATGCAGGATGAATTTCTGCGATTGAAGGGCATGATGAATAAGACGATCATCTTCATCACCCATGATTTTGACGAAGCTTTGCGTCTGGCAGACCGTATTGCGATCATGAAAGATGGCCGCGTCGAGCAATGCGACACCCCCGACCAGATCGTGCTGCATCCGGCCACCGAATACGTGGCAAAATTCACCTCCGAGATTGACCGCGCCCGCGTGGTGCATATCGGCAGTCTTGTCGCCCCGCTGACCGCACCCGCCACAGGCGAACCCGTGGCCGCACATCGCACCATTCGCGATCTGGCCCGGCAACTGATTTCTGACCCACGCGTCGAGATTCCCGTGATCAACGATAAGGGCGCAGTGATCGGATCAGTCTTGCGGCAAACGGCGCTGGATGTGCTGCTCGGGGATGCACATTGATGGAGCGGTCTGCGCGCTATGCAGGCACCGCCAAACTGCTGTTGGCGCTGGCCGTAGGGCTGATGCTGTTCAAGACTGTTCTGCCGCAAGGCATGATCCGCCCCCCCGAATGGCTGGTGTTGCCCTTCGCCGATTGGATCAACGCGGTCTTCGCTTTCCTGCAAAACGATCTGGGCCTGATGGCGGTGACGCGGGCTTTTTCGGATGTGGTGGAATGGTTGCTGAACGTCACTGCCAACCTGCTTTACGGCAAAAGCCGATGGCCGAACCTTGGCCCGATCCCGTGGAGCGTCATTGCTGTCTCGGCCTTTATGGCAGGCTTTGCGCTGAAAGGTTGGCGCTTGGGGATGATCAGCGGCGGCACGTTTGTCTGGATCGCGCTGATGGGGCAATGGAAATGGGCGATGGAAACCCTGTCGGTCATCGTTGTGGCCGCCCCGTTTTCGGTGACGTTGGGTCTTGTGCTGGGCGTGATGGCTTGGCGCTCGCCTCGGTTCGAGCGGGTGCTGAACCCGATCCTCAGCATCGCGCAATCCATGCCGCACTTTGCTTATATGATCCCGGTCGTGGTGTTCATCGGGGTGGGCCCAAAAGCGGGCGCGATTGTCACGATCATCTTCTCGGTGCCACCGATGATCCGCATGACGCTATTGGGGCTGAAGAAAGTCCCGGAAGAGGTGATCGAGGCTGGCAAAATGTCGGGCGCCACCCGTTGGCAGTTGTTGACGCGGGCGCGCATCCCCACCGCACGGTCCGAGATTTTGATCGGGGTCAATCAGGTCATCATGCAATGTCTGGCGATGGTGGTGCTTGCCAGTTTCATCGGCATGCCGGGGTTGGGGCAGAAATTGTTGCAACTGCTGCAATCGCTGAAAATCGGCCTGTCGGTCGAAATCGGTGTGACCATCGTTTTGCTGGCGGTGACGCTGGATCGGTTGACCAAGGCTTGGGCGCTGCGTCTGCCCGTGCATGAGGCAGCAAGCCCATCTTGGCTCATACGCAATCGGCTGTTGGTGATCTGGCTGGCACTCTGCGCCTTGGGCTTTGGGCTAGCGCATTTTTCCCCATATTTTCTGGAAGTCGAGCGCAAGCAGGCGCTGTCGGTCGCAGGGCCGATAGATGCGTTGATGGATCAGGTGATCCGGCTGATCACCCCGGTCACGCTTTGGCTGCGCTGGTTCTTGATCACTTGGGTGTTGATCCCGATGCGCGATGCTTACCTTTGGCTGCCATTCACAGCCGTTCTGCTGCTGCTCTCCGCCGTGGGTTGGGCAATCGGAGGCCTTCGATCCGCGCTGATCTGCGTCGCCTATTTTGGCCTGATCGCCGCATCGGGCTGGTGGGACCGCGCGATGATTACGGTGTACATGGTCTGTATCTCAGTGGTGATTGCGGGGATTTTAGGCATTCCTTTGGCGATTTGGGGCGCACGCACCCCAACCCGCGCCGGGCGCATCCTGTTGGTCTGCGATACCGCCCAAACCTTCCCCAGCTTCATTTACTTGATTCCGGTGATCATGCTGTTTGGTGTCAATGACGTGGCGGTGGTCGCCGCTGTGGTTGTCTTTGCCGCCGTTCCATTGGTGCGCTACACCATTGAAGGCTTGCGCAACGTGCCGCCGGAAATGATTGAGGCCGCAGATATGAGTGGGGCGACGCGGGCCCAAGTGCTGTGGCACGTGCGTCTGCCGATGGCGCTGCCAACCATGCTGGTGGGCGCCAACCAATCGGTAATGTTTTCGCTGTTCATGGTGATCATCGCTGCCTTCATCGGCACGCAGGATTTGGGGCAGGAAATGCAGCGCGCTTTGTCCTCGACAGATGTGGGCAAAGGCTTGGTGCTGGGTTTCGCCGTCGCCTTTATGGGGTTGATGACCGACCACCTTATCACGCGTTGGTCGGTGGCCCGAAAACGCGCGCTGGGGATCTGAGTGCAGCAGACAGGTGAAGTGTCGAGCCATAGGCAGCTTTCGCGGGCCCGAGCGTCAGCACCGCCGCAACTGAGAATGTCCGCTCTTCGCCCTCTACGTCGATGCGCTAGGACGGCGACCACAGTGTTTTGCGACCGAACTGATGATCATTCAAGGATCCTGTGCGCAGCTCTTGTCAACGCCTGGTCAACACCTGAATGCAGTTCTGTGCCTGTCTTGTTCCGTCGGAACCCGGTGAAACTATGCCAATCCAGTCCAACAAAGGCCCTGACATCAGAGGCTTATCAGGTAAGAGTCTGAATTCGCTCATTTCTCAAGTTTTGGCGAATTACGGCTCATAACCTGAAGGTCACAGGTTCAAATCCTGTTCCCGCAACCAAAAAATTACGCGTTATCAAACGCTTAAGAGCCGTCCTTCGAGACGGCGTTTGCGTTTGCAAAACCCGTGGAAGCACTGTGGAAGCAAGAGGGCGCGAAGTCCCTCATATTACTTCGAATTCCTTTTCCGACCGCGACAGTCGGCGGCTTACGGAGTGCCTCGAAAAAGGTTCTTCTGTGCGAACGCTCACCGGCTTAGGCACCTCTCCAGCCCAAGGAGGACGCGGCATCCAGCGATGACCGTGGCCCCTCAATCTGTCATGCACTAAGCTATACTTCAAAGCACCAACATTGCGGAGGCCAACGAAGGCTGGTTTACCGCAGTTTTGCCCCACGAGGAGAAGTATTCGGTGTCCAAACAAGATCTTGATGAGACTTTCCTCAGGTCCCTCTTGGAGGGAGACGAGGTGGAAATGAGCGTGGTTTTTTCGGACCCATCTCTTCCGGACAACCCGATGATCTTCGTGAGCGACGAGTTCGAGGAACAGACCGGTTATAGACTTGATGAAGCCCTTGGGCGAAACTGTCGTTTCCTTCAGGGCCCAGATACCAATCCCCATGCCATCGAAGCGATCCGGCAGGGCCTGAAGGCGGAGACGCGTTTCACCATCGATATCCTTAATTACCGCAAAGATGGATCGGAATTTCTTAACCGGCTGCGCATCCGTCCGATTTATGATAGCGATGGACGTTTGATGTTCTTTGCTGGCGCACAGAACCCGGTTTGATTGAGGACACGCCCAAGTTTGCGCACTATGCCTGACTAATGGTCGGTTTGTTTTGAGTTGGAAACACATAAGCTGAACCGCGATAACGTTATGCGTAATGTTCCAGACATTCACTCTTTTTCAAAACGGGGCTTGTTTTCAGAAGGTTATGAAACTGATTCACCGACAGTCGGTCTGACACTGCGACGAAAGATGCCCGGCGCGAGCGCCGGGCAACGATCAACTTGTTTTTCGCACAATCAATCAGTTGGCATCAGTACGGCATCGATGACGTGGATCACGCCGTTGGTGCAGTCGATGTCTGCCGCAACGACTGTGGCACCGTTGACGGTCACGCCCGTGGTTGCGTCGACGTGAAGTGCCTGACCGTTGACGGTGGCGGGCTCGAGCTTTTTGCCTGCGATATCCGCCGCCATGACTTTGCCTGCCATCACGTGGTAGGTCAGGATCGCGGTCAGCTTGGCTTTATTCTCAGGCTTTACCAGTTCTTCGACCGTGCCGGCTGGCAGTTTGGCGAAAGCATCGTCGTTGGGCGCGAAGACAGTGAAGGGGCCTTCGCCTTTCAGTGTGGCACCAAGGTCAGCAGCGGTCACAGCCGCAACCAAAGTTTTGAACGTGCCTGCGGCGACGGCGGTGTCGACGATGTCGTGAAGGGTGTTTGACATTAGAATGGCTTCCTATTTTGAAGAAAACGCAAAAAGACAATTGTCGATGGGCTCACAATCGATGAGATCCGCGCATGCAATGGTCCGAGTGCGAAGAGACGAAGCCGGGCTCAAACTTTACAAAGCGCCCTTCCTCGATCAGAAGGTAGCGCTGCATTGGATCAATGCAACTGGTTGATCTGTCGGGCGGCGGAAAGACTTTTTGCTGCCTGCCGCAAGATAGGTAATCGTCGCGAACAAGGAGGGTGAAGCAGCCGAACAAGTGCTTGTCGACGCAAGTCGCAGCGTCATGTTTCAGGAGCCACCAGCCGTCCTGCCTTTGCCCCGCCATGCCAGCGACTGCTGGTTCAGCACGTTCAGGTCGGTCCTTTCCGCGATTATCTGATCGCAAAGCTGCACTGCCTCCGCGGCCTGCGCTTGGCTAAGGTGCTTGTACGCTGGGCGGGCGATGTGGTCGTACCACACCCCGCTGCAAATTGTGTCGAGTACGATCCGCTGAAAGCAGTGATCGTTTCGAACCGGCCAGTGCCGTTTGCTGGTTTGCGCGAGTGCGGGCATGACCGTGCGGGTCAGATGCAGATACTGCTCGACGCGTGTGAGGTGGATCGGTGGCGGCAAATCGAAACTGCGCTGCATCTTGTCTTCCGGTGATGGGATGGGCTTCGGCCGATCGGGTATTGTTGGCAGAACCAAATCCACTTCGCGTCGCATGCCAAGGACCATAAAGACGGGACACGAGCTTACGACCGCACTCGAGATATGGCTTCTTGGCTGTGAAATCCAACTGTCCCTCCAGCAGGTGTTCAACGGTGACAAAACTGCACAGCGCTACTCGGCCGCGCAACAAGGCCGATGTCTCATGCTGCATGAACGGCCCCGATAGCACGGGTGCTTGACTTCTTGATGCGGCAAAGACACCTCCAGGCCTATGAAAAGCAGAATCCTCGACCCTGCGACACTTGGCGAAATCATCGAGATGGCGCTTAGCGATCATGCCAGCTTCGATCAGATCCGCACTTTGCACGGGCTGGGGCCAGACGAGGTAAAGGCATTGATGCGACAAAGCCTGAAATCCGGCAGCTACCGCGCCTGGCGCAGACGTGTGCGCGCCTTTTCCGACCGGCGCGAGGTTTACAAATGAAGGCTGACCCCCATCCCTGGGCCTGCGATCTGTCGCAACTATATGCCGAGGTCTGGGGACGCCTGACCCGCGGTGTTCACGACCGGCATGCCCTGGCCCGGCACCCGACACTGGCAACTGTCAGCCCGGAAGGCAGGCCGCAGGCCAGAACGGTCGTTCTGCGCGCGGCCGACAAGGCGGCAGGCACGCTGGATATTCATACCGATCTGCGGTCAGCCAAGGTCGGAGATCTGCGCGCCACACCTTTTACAGCCCTCCATGTCTGGGACGCCTCGGCACATCTGCAACTGCGGCTGGAGGCTCACGTCACACTTCTGACCGGTCCGGATGTGGCGGCGATCTGGGCGAGCATGCCCGCAGGTTCGCGATTGTCTTACGGCAGCACCCCGGCACCCGGCCAGCCCATCGCACAGGCGCTGGATTACACGAAAGCCGCCGACCCGGCGTTCTTTGTCATCTTGCGGCTCGCGGTGGCAACTGTAGACGCCTTGCATCTTGGCCCGCACCATCGCCGCGCCCGGTTTGATCGCGACGATGATTGGGCGGGGATGTGGCTTGCACCCTAAGATTCGCAACGCTTGAAACGGCGGCTTTCACAGCGACTGCACGCTTCAGGCTATGGCGTTGCGCAGCGCGGCCATCGCTTCGCCATCAACGATCAAACGCACTCCAAGCGTGCCGGTCCCGGACAGAACCGGCCGCTTGCGCAGGCAGATGTCCAACGCCTCGATCTGGGGATACCCGGCGCAGGCTTCGACGATGCATGTCACCAGCCGCTCTTGCGTCTCATAGTGGTGGGCACGCGCCAGCGTGTCGATGTGCCGGATCAGCGGATCATAGTCGAAAACGAGCGCCATCTCATCCCGCGGAACCATCACCAGATGCGGCGCAATCGTCAGGGTCAGATCCAGCAGATGCGCATCTGGTACAACATCATCCGGACCGTAAGTCCCGATCCGCACGGCGATCTGCAGGTCTTTCAGTTCGACGTAACTCTGTGATGGCAAGGCCAAGCCTCCGTTTTCTGTTCGGGGTGCAGGAACGGCCGGACAAGGCCGCGTCACTCACACGGAAATCATACTTACGCGTCATCATCCAGTGCTGCCTCGCCCGCAGCGGTTGGGCCCAGCTTCAGAAGCTGCTGTGTCAGCAGGGCTTTGTAGCGCCTCTGGCGTCTTCGGGCCTTCGCACCGGACGCGCGCCAACCCTCCCGCTTGTCCTGCACAAGCTCTTCTAGATCGGCGGCAACCGTTATCTTTCCTGCATCAGCTGGTGACGTTCGCTTGGACATCACAAAACTATAGAAGCCCGCTGCCATGCGGCAAGCACGGCGCACCCGATATCAGAGATGGCGAAAGCCGTCGTGTTCGATCGCCACACCGAACCAAGGGCTGTTTTGCCACATCCTTTGAAGATGAAACCGAGGTGAGACCGCCTATATTAATGTTACGCAGAAATGAAATGAAACGCCATGAAACACAGTCACGACTTCACACCTGACACCCTGAACATCCACCACGCGCCGGTCGGCATGAATGATCGAATTGCACTCGGTGTGGTCAAGACGATGCGAGTTTTCGCGGATCGGTTCTTCGCAAAACGCTATGGGCACCGCGCCGTGGTGCTTGAAACCGTCGCCGCAGTTCCGGGGATGGTTGGCGGCCTACTGCAGCACCTTCGCGCGATCCGGCACATTCGCGACGATCAGGGCTGGATCAAGGAATTGATCGAAGAGGCGGACAACGAGCGCATGCACCTGATGACGTTCATCCAGATTGCGCAGCCAAGTCGGTTGGAGCGGACGCTCATCATGGTGGCGCAGGCCGTGTTCTATAACCTGTATTTCTTCCTGTACCTGCTGGCCCCCAAGACGGCTCATCGGGTGGTCGGTTACCTCTATGAAGAGGCGGTGATCAGCTACACCCATTACCTCGAAGAGATCGACTCCGGTCGGGTTGAAAACGTACCGGCACCGCAGATTGCGCTCAAGTACTGGAACTTGCCGTCAACTGCGCGGCTGCGCGATGTGGTGATCGTCGTGCGCGCAGATGAGGCACATCACCGCGACACCAACCATCACTTCGCCAACCAGATCGCCAAAGGCGCACATTCCTGAGCTGAGTGCGCAGGTGGGGTTGTCTGAATGCGATCGGGCGACCCCAGCGATCAAGGCGGAGTCGCTGATCACAGAAATTCAAAGGAATTGCAGCAATGCTTGATGTGGAAATGATCCGCCGCGACTTTCCTATTCTGTCTCGGCAGGTCAATGGCAAGCCATTGGTTTATCTGGACAACGGCGCTTCGGCCCAGAAGCCGCAAGTCGTTATTGATGCCATCTGCACCGCCTATTCGCAGGAATACGCCAATGTGCATCGCGGTCTGCATTACCTTTCCAATCTGGCGACCGACAATTACGAACGCGTGCGCGCCATCGTTGCGCGCTTTCTGGGCGCGGCCAGCGAGGATGAGATCGTCTTCAACTCGGGTGCGACCGAAGGCATCAACATGGTCGCCTATGGCTGGGCTATGCCCCGCATGCAGGCAGGCGATGAGATCATTCTCAGCATCATGGAACACCATGCCAATATCGTACCGTGGCATTTCCTGCGCGAACGCCACGGTGTGGTGATCAAATGGATCGAGGTCGACAGGACGGGCGCGTTGGACCCGGTAAAGGTGTTGGAGGCGATCACGCCGCGGACCAGGCTGATCGCCGTCACGCACTGCTCCAATGTTCTGGGCACCGTCGTGGACGTGGCGGCGATTTGTGCGGGTGCACGGTCGCGCGGCGTGCCGGTTCTGATTGATGGCAGCCAGGCGGCTGTCCACCTGCCGATCAACGTCCAGGAAATCGGCTGCGATTTTTACGCGGTGACTGGCCACAAATTGTACGGCCCTTCGGGTTCCGGCGCGATCTATGTCCGCAAAGACCGGATGGCCGAGATGCGCCCCTTTATGGGCGGCGGCGACATGATCCGCGAGGTCACGCGCGACAGCGTTGTCTACAACGATGCGCCGATGAAATTCGAGGCTGGCACCCCCGGCATCGTGCAGACCATCGGTCTGGGCGTGGCTTTGGAGTATATGATGGGGCTCGGGATGGCCAACATCGCCGCGCGCGAGAACCGGCTGCGCGACTATGCCCGCACGCGGCTTGACGGATTGAACTGGATCACGGTGCAAGGCACCACGCCCGACAAAGCCCCGATTTTCTCTTTCTCGATGCAGTGCGCGGCGCATCCGCATGACATATCGACCATCCTCGACAAGAAGGGGGTCGCGGTGCGTGCAGGCCAGCACTGCGCCGGGCCGTTGATGGCGCACTTGGGGTTGAATGCCACCTGCCGCGCCTCGTTCGCCGTGTACAACACAAGTGCCGAGGTTGACGTGTTGATAGATGCGCTGGAGCTGGCGCATGACTTGTTTGCCTGACCGCCGTCGAACGACCCTGATCAGTTGACCAGAACAGGTGCTGCGCCGATGAAGCTGCGATCCTCGATTTGCTTGACGAGGAAATCCGCGACATTCGCGCGGGCGATGATCCCGTTCCGCCATTCAGATGGTTCGCGAAGGACCTTGTAGCGCCCTGTTCGTGGACCATTCAAAAGCACGCCCGGCCGCGCAATCGTCCAATCAAGACCGCTTTCGTTGATGAGCTTCTCCTGACGGCTCTTGTCGTCATAGGCGCGACCAAACACAATCTTGAAGGGAATTCTTTGCAACGGGGCAATACTTGCTTGGCTATCCCCGGCTCCAAAGCCTGTGATGCAAATCAGGCGATTGACGCCCTTGTCTTTCATGGCCGCTATCAGAACACGCGTCGCCTCAGAGAACAGATGCACCGGCTTGAACAAATCGCCCAAACCGACGCCGAGCGTTACGATGACCGCATCA
Source organism: Cypionkella sp. TWP1-2-1b2 (assembly GCF_049896245.1). NCBI lineage: Bacteria > Pseudomonadati > Pseudomonadota > Alphaproteobacteria > Rhodobacterales > Paracoccaceae > Cypionkella > Cypionkella sp. TWP1-2-1b2. Next base: position 42,623 of record NZ_JAFCTX010000020.1, read on the forward strand.
ACTCCGGCAAGTGCAGCCTCTACATCTTGCTGATTCAAGGCGTCACCCTGCACCTTTTCCAATTTCGCATCAGACAGGTTTATTGATGTTGCGGATCGTGCCAAAGCGCGCACGTCATATCCTGCGGCGAGCGCTTGACGTGTTGTTTCCAGACCAATGCCTTTGCTGGCACCAATGATCAATATCCGCATGTTGTATTACCCCGCTTCCGTGTGGCAATCGAATCTTTCGCCAGAATTTCGAAGAGTTCTCCATCGGGTATTGTTGAAATACCTTGCCCAAAGCTCTTTTCTAAAGGGCCTGCGCTAACCATCTTCAATTTCAACTTGTGATCGCTAAGTAGTAAAAATCAATCATGTTCGCCATCAGAGCGACGCCCTGCACCGCGCATGAATAATTTAGGTCGCTTTGCAGCAACTGTAAAAGTTGCCACGGTGACGGCCGCTGCTGCTATGAGAACGGAGTGTCCAAGGATGCTTGCAGCGAGAAACGTATAACTTCCGATCGCGACTGAAAAACTGACTGCCCACATCAAGCCCAACACCTGCAGCACATAGTGCCGGACGCTGACATCAGGAATATGCCGCAGCGGGCTTACGTTGTGGTCAAACACAAAGTTCCACGCGTGGATGATGAAGGTTTTTACGTTTGTAATCATGGAATTGGTTCCTTCTCTGGCTGACAAGGCATAACCGCAGGCCACGCTTATTTTGTACTCATGTGAGGAGATAGCGTTGAAGCGCCGCGGTTCCAGCCGGATGGATCAAGTTAGGCACAGATTGGGGCGATAATGAAGGCACCATCCAACGGTCGGAAGCCATCTCTCAAAACCAGATTCTTGGAAGCTCCCCGCGCAGCGTTCTTCCCGTTTGGGTAAGCTCTCACGAACTTGCACAGTGTCCGGCCTTCTCCCTTGGGTCGACCCGGTGATGTTTGACCGCATCGCGTCTCACGCTACCTCTAAGGTCAGTAAGAGGATGAATGAAAATGTTGGATTTGCCCACGATAGAAAGTCAAGCCGATCGGACGTTGCTTCTGGTCGATGACGATGAGGCATTCGTGAAGCGTCTTGCACGGGCAATGGAAAAGCGTGGGTTTTTGCCTGAGACCGCGCAGTCCGTGGCAGCTGGGCGTGATATCGCCCTGTCCCGCCCGCCCGCCTATGCGGTTGTCGACCTTCGGCTTGAGGATGGGAGCGGCCTCGATGTCGTCGAGGCTCTGCGAGAGCGTCGCCCGGACTGTCGCATCGTGATGTTGACCGGGTATGGAGCAATTGCAACGGCGGTGGCGGCCGTAAAGATCGGTGCCACCGACTATCTTGCGAAGCCCGCAGATGCCGACGACGTGACAAACGCCCTCTTGTCCCGGACAAATACGCGGCCCCCGGCCCCCGAAAATCCAATGTCTGCCGACAGGGTTCGGTGGGAACATATTCAACGCATCTATGAGTTGTGTGATCGCAACGTTTCGGAAACGGCACGCAGGTTGACGATGCATCGGCGGACTCTGCAGCGGATCCTGGCGAAACGAAGTCCTGTGTAAGAAGGGCATGTTCGTTGGGCACGTGGTGTCCGGCAGCCTCTCCCATCAGACAGTGTCTCGGCCCAGTCGGACCGCGCCCTGCCATGCGGTTGCAGACTGACGTGTGTGCCAAATGGACCGAGGTACGACGTTTCTTTCCGCAATCCGCAGTTGGTGACAACTCTTAACCCGGGCTGCGCCCATAACATTGAGACCTCGTGATGCTTGTACCCGCTCTTCTTGCGACCTCGCTCCTCTTCGGCGGCATGGTTCTGTACTCCTTCGGTTTTGCCGCCTTCTTGTTCACGGCGCTACCCGCCAATGTCGCGGGCCCAACGATCCGTCGGGCCTTCCCTCATTTCTACATGTTTGTGATGCTAAGCGCCGCCGCAGCGGCGGGGCTCGTCTGGGCCCACGACGCGGCCGCCGCCGGGCTTCTGGCGCTGATCGCGGTGACAACGCTTCCCGCCCGACAGATGTTGATGCCCGTCATCAACCGGGCGACAGACGAGGGCGCAAAAGCCCGTTTCAAGTGGCTGCACGGACTGTCGGTTGCCATTACGTTGGTCCATATCGGCTTGGCAGGTTTGGCGATGACACGGTTCCTTACAATGAGTCTGACGTAAGGGAACCCGTGCATTGGAACGTCTGCATGGGGGTTGGCGCCATGTGGGGATGAAACGGTGCCTTCTTCGTCCGGATCAGTAAAACCTCACCTCGCGGACATCGATCCGGGCATCGTGGTCGCGGCCATAGGCCACAATGGCGACAGATGCTAGATTGCCGGGCCGGGGCACGCTGCGCAACAACGCGCCAGAAGCGCCGAAGGATTCCAATGGCAGGCGCACTTCGGCCCACCTTTCGGTCACGTCGAACCCGGCCTGATAGTATTGCCACGGCAACAGCGTCCCACCAGTACGCAGGTGCACGAAATAGCGCTGGTCGTTGCCGCGCACCATCAGCCGCACCCCGGTTGTCCCTTCGGGCGGCGGGTTGGCAAGGTCCAGCCGCATCTGGATGAACCCACCCCTGTTGGCCGTGCTGACGCGACCCGTCATCCGCGCAAAGGCGTGGCCGTCCTCTTTGGCAAAGTCGACGCCTCCGGTAGACACGCCCCCCATCACCTGATCGGTGAAGAACCGCCAGCGGGTTTCAGGCTGCATCTTGAAATCCTCGATCATCTCGCTTTGCGCGGGCGGCGTTTGGGCCATAACGGGCGGCAGGGCCGCACATATCAAGGCTGCCGCCATCAAGAGTGGGATCAAACCGCGTGATGACATCATGGCCTCCAGGCCGATCTTTCACTGCGCATGTTACCAGTGCTGCGTTCCGGGCGCACCCTTGATCTGCCCGTCCAGATTTGGCGTGACCCAGCCACCATAAAAGTTGCCCGGTTGCGGGATAACGCGCAGATCACCCACCCAAACTTCATCCATCAGGGCTGCATAAAAAGCGATATAGCCAGCGATGGCTGCGAAACTGGCGGTGGGTTGGTCATAGGCCCAGGCGGCGCGCGGCGCTGTTTGCGACCCCGCTACCACGTCGAAATACCGGGCAACCCCCTTCCATTCGCAAAAGCTGCTGCCCTGCACCGGGCGCAGGGTGGCGTGGATATCCGGCAGGGGCAGGTAATAGGTTGGCGCGTGGTGCGTCTCCAGCACCCGCAGGGCGCGCGTGGTGTCCGCGACAAGCGCGCCGCCAAGCCGAAGGATGATGCGCTGCTGCACCGGTTCCAGCGCCGGGGGGCGCGGGTAGGACTGGACGTTTTCGCGGAGCAGGTCGGTCATTTGGCGGCTCCAGTGTCAAGGGGTTTTCGCGCAATGCCCATGTAAAGGATGGCGGTCAGGGGCAGTGGGCCAAAGGTCAGATCAAACCGGCGATTGATGCCACGCGGGCCAAGGCCGGTAATAGGGCCCGGCAGCAGCCCCGCACCCTGCATCGCTGCGCGAAGTTCGGCGGGCTTGATGAACATCGCCGGGTCATGCGTGCCGCGCGGCAGCAGGCGCAACACATCCTCGGCTACGGTAATGGTGGCCAGCCGGGCAAGCGGGTTGCGGTTGATGGTGTCGAACAGGAACAACCCGCCGGGACGCAGGATGCGTGCGACCTCGGCCAGCACCTTGTTCAGATCGGCCACATGCTCCAGCACATCGACGCACACTACAGCGTCAAAGCATGCGCCGTCGTAGGGCAGAGCTTCACCCACACCCACATCATACCCGATGCGCAGGCCACCTTGGCGGGCATGGGCGCGGGCGGCGTCGATCGCTTCGGCGGCGGGGTCGATGCCGGTGACGTCAGCGCCCCGTAGCGCAAGGGCCTCGGCCATGAAGCCCCCGGCGCAGCCAAGGTCTAGAACGGTTTTGCCGGCCCAGTCGATCTGGCGGTTGAACCAGGCCAGCCGCCCCGGCACCAGGTTCTTCAACGTGCGAACCCAGCGAATGTCGTCCGACCACCAGCGGTCGGCGACACGGTCGTAGATCGTCAGGTCATTGCGCATCGGGGCGGTCCTTCGGCAAGCGGGGCAGGGCATAAGGCACGTCAGCGCGATACCGCGCGAAGCGGTCACCGTAGCGCTGGGCAAAGCGGCGTTCCTTCAGGCGCGGTGCAAGCAGGCAATAGGCGGTGAAGCTGACGGCCAGAACCAACTGATCCGGGGTCCAGACCGGTACTGTCCAAAGCGTCAGGGCGAAGGCTACATAGATCGGCTGGCGGATCACGCGGAACAGCCCTTGGGTCGGCATATCGGGAAACACAGGCCGGATGCGCCCCATAAGCGACATCCAGCCAAGCGCACCGGACTGAACCTCGGCTCCAGCGTCAAAGCTGGCTTTCAACAGGATCAGCCAGCTTGCGCCGTAGGCAGCGGTGATTGCCCAGAACACCGCCCCCTCGGCGCGCCACCAGACGATGCCCGACGGCGTCCATAGTGCGAACAGCGCCAGAAGCTGGGCCGAAGCGATGATGGCATAGGTGGTTGTGGCGAGCGTCTGGCCATGCAGTCCGGGGATCAGCCGGGCCAGCAAGCGCCCGCCGGGGCCGGTCAAAAGCAGCGAATGGGCCAGCGGAAACTGCACGATCAGGGCGGCATTGGCCAGCGCCGCCCATGGCCATGGCACGGCGCCCAGACTTTCGCTCAGGCCAAAGAACATCGCCACGATCATTGCCAGCACACCCGCTGCAAACAGCGTATGGCACAGCACCCCAAGGCCAAGCGCGAGAGCGATCCGACCGGCACCGGCAGGAGGGCGCAGGGCGGCGCGGATCAGGGTAATCAGCCGGGCAATGCGGGGGTCGGCCAAGATAATGCGGGGCAGGGTCATGCGGACAATGCTTTTTCGAGAATGTGGGGGATATTCTGCCTGACCTTGAAGAACCCGGCGGTGGCGTGGGGCCAGATCGCCGTGTCCCAATCACGCCGCCATTCGCACAGGGTGATACCCGCCTTGGCCAAGGTCGGGGCTGCCTCACCCAGCCAGTCGCGCAACGGGCCGCGCGTGATGTAGGGCGTGGCAATTTGCGTGGCCCCCGCGCTCGTGGCCCATTTGGCCAGACTTGCCGGATCGTCTGCACGCATTGCAGTCGTGGCAAAGCCGGACCGATTGGCGGCATCGGCCAACGCGCCTGCCTCAAACTGCCGGACCCGATTGGACACCGGCAAGGGGGAGCGCAGGTGGCTTGCTGACAGCGTGCCCGCCGTGCGGATGTCGTAAGCAGCCAGATTGAAATCTTCGACCCGGCAATCTTCATCGGTGATCAGCAGGGCGGTCGGGCGACCGGGTTGCGGCATGGTGATCGCGCGCAGCGGCATCACGGTCGGCAGGCCATCAGGCTCTGATGCCTCAAGCCCTTGTGTCACCTCGGCCAGATCGCTTTGGCGCGGGGTGAAACGCCCTGCGGTGAAGGTGGCGATGTTTTGCGCGTCGGCCGGATAGGGTTTGCCCCGCGTGTGCAGCCCCGCCACCCAGCGCCAACCCAGCGTGTTCGACGCGGCATCGCCATCAAGCAGGTGGCGGAAAAAGAAATCCGCGCCCAGCCGCCAGGGCAGCCCCAGCGTAAAGATCCAGATCGAGGCGAACCACATTCGCGCGTGGTTGTGCAGATAGCCGGTTTCGACCAGTTCGGTCGCCCATGCATCGAAACAGGCCAGTCCCGTTTGCCCATTCATGGCGCGATCCACGTCGCGGCGCAGACGGCGGTCACGGTCAAGACCTGCGAGGTCTGCGTTCAGCCCGGTACGGTAACTGTCCCAGACCTGCGGGCGGCGCTCGAGCCAGCCTTTGAAGTAGCCGCGCCAGATCACCTCTTGCACGAATTTCTCGGCATCTTTCAGACCATGGGCGGCGATGGCCGCCGCCACGGCATCGGATTCCAGCACCAGCCTGCGCCGGATATAGGGTGACAGCACCGACACTGCTTTGTGCGTCCCAGACCCATGATCGGTATTGCGGCCATTGGCATAGCGCCGCCCCATCCGGGGGGTAAAGGCTACGAGGATCTTGTCACCCTCGGCGCGGGTCGCGGTCCAGTCTGTCATTGGGCTCATCTTGTTTTGCGAAAGAAAAAAGCTGATGTCTGCCATTGGCGTTTCAAGAGTGCGTTGCGGTATTGCCGCAATAAGCCTCAACCATCGGGCGCAAGGCGATGCGCGCCCGCAGCTTTGCGGCCATCAGATACATGCCGCCGATCTTGCGGTGCAAGAACAGCGTGGCGGCGGGGGGGACATGTGCAAGCTCGCGGTCGTTGCCGATGGCAAGGCCCATGTCGCGGAGGCGTTCCAACAGATCACTGCTGCCAAAGTCAAACGGGCCGTCTTGCCGCAGCGGCGCCATCGCGGTGGTGAACATTGCCTGGATCAGGTCTTGATGGTGCGGCGCAGTAGATGGGCCGAAATAGCCGGTGCGCAGCATGGCCTCGCGCGTCTGGACATCTCCACCGTCCAGCGCCACCCGTGCCAGCGCGCGGAAATCGTCGGCAAGGTCCGGGGCGATGGGTTGCACGGCACCGAAATCCAACAGCACGATACGCCCAGTCGCAGGCTCATAGCGGTAGTTGGCAAGGTTGGGGTCGGTCTGCATGGCGCCGAACTGGAACAGCTCCCGCAAGACAAGGCCGATCAGGGCTGTGGCAACCCGGTCGCGCAGGCCCTGCGGTGCATCGACCAAAGTGTCCAGCGGGGTGCTGTCCATGAAGCCCATCGCAATTACCTGCAGCGTGCAAAGTTCCGGATGCAGCGCGGGCAGGGCAAAGATGTCAGACCCGTTTAGCAAGGATGCGAACCGCGCCAGGTGTTGTGCCTCGGCCATATAATCGGCCTCGGCGTGCAACTGGCGCTTCGCCTCGGCCAAAAGGGGGCTGATATCCATGCCGCGCGGCAACAGGCCGGGCAGACGCATCAGCGTGGCCACGTTGTCGACATCGCTGTCGATGCTGGCCCGCACGCCGGGATACTGCACCTTGATCGCAAGGTCCTGACCGTCGCGCGTCACCGCCCGGTGCACCTGCCCGATCGATGCGGCGGCAAAGGGGCGCACGTCGAACCGCGAAAAGCGGCCATACCAGCCGGTGCCCCATTCCCCGTTCAGCACGGTCTGCAGCTGTTTCGGCGGCATGTGGCGGGCGTCATCGCGCATTCGGCCCAGAATTGCCGTCAACTCGCCCGGCAGCACCAGCCCGGTATCCATCGACAGCATCTGCCCCAGCTTCAGCGCCGCTCCCCGCAGGTGCGACAGCCCGTCGGTGAGGCGCAAGGTATTGGCCGGTGTCAGCAGCAGTTGTGCCATATCGGGCCGTTTGCCGCTGGCCAGCGCGCGCAGACCTCCTGCCGCAACACTGCCTGCAATGCCTGTAGCCATGCCCCCGAACCGCAAAAACCGCGCCGCGCGCCCTGTGGGCACCGCAGCGCCATCATCATCCTGGGGCAAGGTGCCTCTCCTGTCAGTGCGGAACCCGGGCGGTTTGCTGACGCAGCCGACGCAGGTGCCACCGATAAATCACCGGGGCAAGGACATAGTCATAGGCGGCCGATGCGACCTGCCGGATACCCGGCAACCCTACGACCCGTGCCAACAAGCGATACCTCGGCATTTGTGCCCATAGCACCAGAAACGCCGGAATCCCTGATGTCAGCCTGCCCTCATGCAGCACATAAAGGCGCCGAGCGGCGGTATCGGCATCCAGGCCCCATTGGTCCCGCGCGCCCGAGTTCAGATCGTCGAACCGGATCGGCAAGTCATTGGCAACTGCGTATTGCGCGTAGTGCTGTATCTCGAAGTTACAGACCGGGCAGTTTGCGTTGAAGAGGACCGAGGTTTTGGGGCTGTTTTCCATATCCCCCAGATAGAGCAGCGGAGCGTGAAAGCCATCCGTCACCGTTGTCATCTTTCAACGCTGGAGAAGGAGTGGTTTGGCGTTCTCTGGGCGATCTGATTTCTGTTTGATCATGCGAAGCGGCTCGTGGACGGAACTATCGGTGGTTGTGATGTGCTGATCTTCAGCCAGTTTTCCGATCCAAGGCGCGCATGTCCCTCGCCGTGTTGTCGATTGACAACCCTGCCCCTCTTGACGCATGGTCAAATCATCGCAGAGTTGCGCCCGGAGAGAAATCTCGCGGGCGTTTTTTCATTTCCGCGGTTGGATCGGAGCGTAGGAAGCCAGGCAGGAAGGGCTGCTGTCCTTCGGTCGAAGCGGCGCCGATCCTGACAACGCCCATCGTCAGATCTCTCTGGCGAACCAGCGGATGCGGCCAATGATGCGGATCTCTTCAGCGGTGCGTTCATACTCGGGATAGAGCTTGTTGTCCGAGATCACCCGGACGGCGGGCGGGTCGCTGTTTGGGATATGCTCGAGCCGCTTGGCCACGAGGCCCATGCCGTCGTCCAGCACGAAGATGCCGGGCGGGTTGGGCAGTTGGCGCGTCATGTCGACCAGCACCGCGTCGCCGCCGAGCAGGGTCGGGGCCATACTATCGCCTTCCACATGCATGATCCTGAGCTGCGCGGGGCTGGCCTTCAGCTTGTGGCGGATCCACGACTGGCGGAAGTGGTAGGCGCGGCCGGGCGTGTCGCCATCTTCGGTCACCACCGCGCCGCCGCCCATCGAGGGGCGAGGCGTGGCATGGGCAATCGCCACGAAGGCATCGTCGGGGTTCTCGTGGAAGGGGGAGGGGCCCTCGACCTCGCCGATGCCGTGGATCAGCCAGTCGCGGTCGACCTTCAGCACCCGGGCGATATCAGCAAGCCGGTCGATACCGGGGCGCGAAGATCGCCCGCGCAGGATGTCATAGACGAAGGAGCGGTTGACCCCCGCCATTTCTGCGACATGGGCCGGTGCCAGGCCAAGCTGATCGGAGCGGGCCCGCAGACGGTCGGCCAAGGTGTGGTTCTCTCTCATGTTGTCCCCAGCGCCATGTGGATAAGATAGGATAAGACAGGATTGAATTGGGATCGTCAAGCGGCTAGAACAAAAGCCAAACACTTTGCATCGGAATCGGGGGCCAGGATGGAGATCGAAAAGGCATATTTTACCCTGGCGGAGGTGCTTGGCCGGTGGTCACTGCCAGAGGCCGACGTCGCCTATCTGGCCGAGAATGACCAGTTGCGACTGTCGATCCGGATCCTCAACCTGCCGATCGAGTTCGGTGACTTTGAAGAAACTGACGACGGTCGATGCTACTCGATCCCCTCTGAGCGCTCCTCGTTCAATGGGCTCCTCGATCTGCATGTCCAGGATGTTTTCCAGCTTTTCCGTATCGGCGAGGCCAGCGTCACCCGGTTCCGTACCACGAAGGCGGACTATGCCTGCTTCTTTGGATCGCGCGAGACCCTCACGATCCGCAAGCCTGATCTCGTGCTAAGCCGCGAGGAACGCGACCGTTTCGAAGCGAAATCCGGATTCCGTGGTGCGGCTGGCGTGAAGCAGGCCAACGCTTTTCACGCCTCCGCCGATTACCATCACGTCCGCTGTAACGGCCATGAGTTCCAGCTTGGGCCGATCCAGGCGCAGGTGGTGCGCATCCTGCACGCGGCAGCACGGCGGGGTGAGCCGTGGCAGAGCGGCAAGGCTGTGTTGGGGGAGGCGGGGTCGCGCAGCCTCAAGATGTCCGACATCTTCAAGTCGAAGAAGGACTGGCCACTGCTGATCGAGTCGAACGGTCGCGGGGCCTATCGACTCGCCGGACTCTGAGTCCAGACTTCCCAGGCGGCCCCGTAAGATCCTCGCCGTGGGATGCGCAGGGGGATGGGGGAGGATGGCGATCCCCCGCCGCGTGATTCACCCCATGATTGCAATCCCTCGGTCAATCCCCCGCCGTATCCCACTCTGATCCCGACGACATCCCCGCATGGGACCGTGCATCTTCCTCCCAACAGAACACCGGGAGAGGAACGATGCAGACGAGAACCTGCCTGAACCAGACTGAACTTGCCGCGCGCTGGACGATTTCGGCGCGCACCCTTGAACGCTGGCGCTGGACCGGCGATGGCCCGGCCTTTCTGAAAATCGGCGGTCGCGTGGTCTACCGCCTCGAGGATGTGCTGGCCTATGAGCAGGCCCGCCAGCGCCGCAGCACCGCCGAGCGGGGCGCCGCATGATGGCCCGTCATTCCGTCCTCCGCGCAACCGGCGTCGTGTCGATCTTCGGTGCAGCCGGTCCGGCGCTCGATGAGATCGGGCTTTCGGCCTGGATCGCGCAGGCCGAACCCGGTGAGATGCTGGTCTACCATCGCGGCTTTCTTGCCGTCGATACCTTTGGCTCGGCCTCGCCTCTTTCGCCCGAACGCCGCTCAGCCCTGCGTCGGACCGCCGATGCCGCCCTGCGCGCTGCCGAACAGGACCTCGTCCATCTCGTGCAGGCCCGGATCGGGCCGGACCAGTTCGCCTACATCGCCGTCGCCCGGCGCAAGCCCCGCCAGGCCGGTGCGTCTCTCTCGGTGCGCCTGCTCGAGGCCGCCTGATCCCCATCCCCCAATACGGAGACCAAGATGCCATTCCCCGACAACACGCCCAGTATCGATGAGCTGATCAATCTGCCCGTGGGTGAGATCGCCCTGCTTCCGGTGGACCTGCTGGCCGCCATGCAGCGCGAAATCGACGTGGCTGCGAAGCAGATGAAGGCCGTGACGGCCCGCTTCAGCACCGCGCTGGAAGTCCGGTTTGCCACCCGCGCCGCCGAGGTGCGCAGCGCCTCTGGCAAGGACACCGGCACGGTGCGCTTTGATGAGGGTGATTTTACCATCGTCGCCGATCTGCCGAAGAGGGTGGATTGGGATCAAGACCGCCTGGCCGCCATGGTCGAGCGTATTCGCGCCGCCGGGGATGATCCTGCTGAGTATGTCGAGATCAGCTTCAAGGTGCCAGAGCGCAACTATGTCGCTTGGCCCGATGCCATCCGTCAGGGCTTCGAGCCCGCGCGCACGGTGCGGACCGGGACTCTGAAGGTCGAGATCCTCCCGCAAGGGGGTGCGCAGTGACCCTGCCCATCATCACCGCCGACCAGCGGCTGGCCGAACCGCGCGGTATCAAGGGCTGCATCTTCGGCAAGTCCGGCATCGGCAAAACCAGCCTTCTGTGGACGCTCGACCCCGCCCGCACGCTGTTCATGGATCTGGAAGCGGGCGATCTCGCCATCGAAGGCTGGCCCGGCGACAGCATCCGGCCGCGCACATGGGCAGAATGCCGGGACTTCGCGGTGTTCATCGGCGGGGCGAACCCCAGCCTGCGGGACGAGCAACCCTACAGCCCGGCGCACCACGCCGCCGTCTGCCAGAAGTTCGGAGATCAGGCCGCCCTCGACCGGTACGACACCATCTTCGTCGACTCGATCACCGTCGCCGGGCGGCTGTGCTTTCAATGGTGCAAGGGCCAGCCTGAGGCGCTGTCGGAAAAGACCGGCAAGCCGGATGTGCGCGGCGCTTACGGGCTGCACGGTCGCGAGATGATCGCCTGGCTCACGCATCTGCAGCACACGCGGGCCAAGAACGTCTGGTTTGTCGGCATCCTCGACGAGAAGCTCGACGACTTCAATCGCAAGGTCTTTCAGCCGCAGATCGACGGATCAAAGACAGGGTTGGAGCTGCCAGGGATCGTCGATGAAGTGATCACCATGGCAGAACTGAAGGCCGAAGGGGGCGATCCCTACCGTGCCTTCGTCTGCCAGACGATCAACCCCTGGGGCTTTCCGGCCAAGGATCGCTCTGGCCGCCTCGGCCTGGTCGAAGAACCCCACCTCGGCCGCCTGATGGCCAAGATCCGCAAACCCGCTGCCCCGGCGACCGAACGGCTGACCTATCAGCCGCCCGTCGAGGCAGCCACGCCCGCACAAACCCAATCCTGATCACAGAAGGAGGCACCCCATGGGGTCCTGGAACGATTTCAACGATGCGCAGAGCAATACCAATCTCATCCCGAAAGGCACGCTGGCCAAGGTGCGCCTGACCATCCGCCCCGGCGGCTTCGACGATGCCGCGCAGGGCTGGACCGGCGGCTACGCCACGCGCGGCTCGACCGGTGCTGTCTATCTGAACGGAGAGTTCACCGTGACCGAGGGCCAGTATGCCCGGCGCAAGATCTTTACCCTGATCGGGCTCTACAGCCCAAAGGGGCCGGATTGGGCGAACATGGGCCGCAGCCTCGTGCGCGGCATGCTGAATTCGGCGTGCGGGATTTCCGACAAGGATCAGTCGCCGCAAGCGCAGTCCGCGCGCCGGATCAACGGGCTCAAGGATCTCGACGGGATCGAATTCCTCGCGCGGATCGACGTTGGCACCGATGCCAGCGGCGACGACAAGAACGAGATCCGCAGCGCCGTGACGCCGGACCACCGGGATTACGCCCAGAATATGGGGCTGGCGCCGTCCTTCGCGGGGCAACCCGCCGCGGCAGCTATTCAGCAACCTGCCGCGGCACCGCAGCCATCGGCTGGGGTGCCCGGTCGTCCGTCCTGGGCGCAGTGAGGGCCTGATCCATGCGCCTTCGCCCCCGTCAGAGCCTCTTCGTGGAGCGCAGCCTCGCTGCGCTCTGCGATCATGGCAACACCCTCAGCATCGCCTCGACGGGGTTCGGCAAGACCATCGCCCTGTCGGCGGTCGTCGCAAAGTCCCTCGAGGGCAGCGACGCCAAGGCCTGCATCCTTGCGCATCGCGACGAGCTGACCGCGCAGAACCGCACCAAGTTCGGCCGAGTCGCGCCTGATATCTCCACCTCGGTGTTCGATGCCGAGACCAAGAGCTGGGCCGGTCGGGCCACCTTCGCCATGGTGCCGACGCTGTCGCGGCCCGCCAACATGGCCGCGATGCCCGCGCTCGACCTGCTGGTCATCGACGAGGCGCATCATGCGGTCGCCGACAGCTATCGCCGGATCATCGATCATGTCCGGGGTGCCAATCCCGCCTGCCAAATCTTCGGCGTCACCGCCACCCCGAACCGGGGGGATCGCAAGGGCCTGCGCGAGATATTCGACAATGTCGGCGACCAGGTGCGTTTGGGCGAGTTGATCGCGTCGGGCCATCTGGTGCCGCCGCGCACCTTCATCATCGACGTTGGCGTGCAGGAACAACTGCGTGCTGTGCGCAAGACCGCCGCCGACTATGACATGACCGAGGTCGCGCAGATCATGAACCGCGCGCCGGTGACCGACGAGGTGGTCCGGCACTGGCAGGAAAAGGCGAGTGAGCGGCCGACCGTCGTCTTCTGTTCCACCGTCGCCCATGCCGAAAACGTCGCGGCTGCTTTCAATGATGCGGGCATTTCGGCAGCCGTCATCCATGGCGATCTCGATGCCGGCACGCGCCGTCGGATCCTTGCCGCCTATGCTGCGGGCGAAATCCGCGTCATCGTCAACGTGGCGGTGCTGACCGAAGGCTGGGACCATCCGCCCACATCCTGCGTCGTGCTGCTGCGCCCCAGTTCCTACAAATCGACCATGATCCAGATGGTCGGGCGGGGCCTGCGCACGGTCGACCCGGAGGAACACCCTGGCATCATCAAGACCGACTGCATCGTGCTGGATTTCGGGACATCGAGCCTGATCCACGGCACGCTGGAACAGGATGTCGATCTGGACGGCAAGACCGAGACCGGTAAGGCCCCGACTAAAACCTGCCCGGCCTGCGATGCGGAGATCCCGCTTGCCGCAACCGAATGCCCGCTGTGCGGGGAGGCTTTTCCGCGCGAGATCGCGGAGACCGACGAAGGCGGGGATGCCACCCAGCTGTCGGGCTTCATCATGTCCGAAATCGACCTTCTGAAGCGGTCAAGCTTCGCATGGGTCGATCTGTTCGGCGATGATGCCGCCTTGATGGCCAACGGCTTCAATGCCTGGGGCGGGATCTTCTACCTCGATGGCCGCTGGCATGCCGTGGGCGGATCGAAGGGTCGTGCGCCCCGGCTTCTGGGCGTGGGTGAGCGGACGGTTTGCCTCGCGCAGGCCGATGACTGGCTGAATGAATACGAGACCGACGAGAGTGCCTTCAAATCGAAGGGCTGGCTGAAGCAGGCCGCGACCGAAAAGCAGCTGCAATATCTGCCGCCCGCGTTCCGGCAGGATTACGGCCTTACCCGCTACCGCGCCTCGGCGCTGATGACCTTCGGCTTCAACAAGCGCGAAATCCGCCAACTCGTCGGCCGCGCTAGCCCGGACATCGGGAGGGCAGCGTGAACCATGCGGCGCACATCGCACCGCCCATCCGACCGGCTTCGGATCGCGTGTGCCACTGGCATCCGCGCCTTCAACCCTGCGCCGTTTGCCTGCGCCCCGCCCAAGGCTTCGGCTTCTTCAACCCCGCCAAACCACGCCCCCGCAACCATCGTTGGTTCTGCTCGATGCCCTGCCAGGCATGGTTCGCGGCCCTCCATCGCAAAGGACTGACCATGCAGGGAACGACAGAGGAAGAGCGCCTCGCCATCGCGGTGGTGATGAAGCGTCTGGGCCAGACGATGGACCAGATCGGCTGGGACAAGCGGCTCCGTGATCTCACCGCCACTGACGTCACCGCGCTGATCGAGGAGGTGCTCGAAAGCTACGGGGCCGAGATGTCGCGCATCGCAGCATCATCAGAGGTGCCATTTTGACGCTGGATTTCAACCCGCGCCCCTCCATGGCCGACCGGATCAACACATTGGTCGACGCAGCACTGATTGCCGAGCGCGAGGCGACGCCGCCCCGGACCTATCTCGGCGCGTCCCGGCTGGGGCATGCCTGCGAGCGCGCCTTGCAGTTCGAATTCGTGGGCGCCCCGAAAGACGAGGGCGCGGACTTTGGCGGCCAGACGCTGCGGATCTTCGCGATCGGCCACCAGCTCGAGGATCTGGCAATCCGCTGGCTGCGTGCGGCCGGGATCGACCTCTACACCCGCAAGGGCAATCGCCCTGATGGCGAGCAGTTCGGCTTTTCCGTCGCGGGCGGTCGCATTCGGGGCCATGTCGACGGGATCATTGCCAACGCCCCGGCTGCACTCGGTCTGCGCACCCCCGCGCTCTGGGAGTGCAAGACCATGAACGCCAAGAACTGGCGGGCCTGCGTCAAGGACGGGGTCACGGTCTCCAAGCCGGTCTATGCCGCCCAGATCGCGATCTACCAGGCCTATATGGAAGCGACCGTACCGGGCATCTCGGCCGCGCCGGCGCTGTTTACTGCGATCAACAAGGACACGGCCGAGCTACACCACGAACTGGTGCCATTCGATGCGGCCCTCGCGCAGCGCATGTCCGATCGCGCGGTGCGAATCCTTCAGGCCACCGATGCAGGCGATCTGTTGCCGCGTATCGCCGCCAGCCGCGACTTCTTCGAATGCCGGTTCTGCTCGCACGCCGAGCGGTGTTGGGGGCTGGCCGCGTGACCTATGCACCCGACGATCCGCCCGACCCGCCCCAGATGCCCGACGCACCCCATGCAGCCAAGGAAGCAGCAATGCCCACCGATCATGATGATCATCAGACCCGGACAGAGCCCCCGAAGGAGAATCTCGTCCATTTCAACCCCTGGCGGGATTTCAACGACGCGACCCCGATGGTCGATGTCTTCGGCGACGAGCCGGACCCCATGCAGATCGCCCAGTTCATGCAGGTTGTCTTCGGCTATTGTGACGGGTTGATCCCGGTCCGCAGTTTCATCGACAAGGGTCAGGGCATCGACGGCCGCCCGCATAACACTTGGATCGAGGCGAATGCCGAGACGCCGGACAAGATGGCGACCTTCGCCACGTGGGCTTCGCGGGAAGGGGCCGCCGTCTACGTGATCCCCGGCACCGTTGCCGCCCCCGGCCAAGCCAAAGCCGCGGAAATCCTGCAGATGCAGACCGTCGTCGTCGACATCGACACCGGCGACATCGCCACGAAGCGTGCCCATCTGGAGCGCCACCTCGGCCAGCCCACCATGGTTGTCGAAAGCGGCGGGGTCACGGCTGAGGGTCAGCGCAAGTGTCATATCTGGTGGAAGCTCAGCGAGCCCGCAGAAGGCGATGACATCCGGCGGGTGTGCCGCCTGCGGGGCGACATTGCTGCCAAGGCCGGTGGCGACATGCATTTCCGCTCGGCCCACCAGCCGATCCGCGTAGCAGGCTCGGTTCATTTCAAGAACAACGTCAAGACTCTCGTGCAGATCGTCGAACTGCATGACGACATGGAACGCGATCTGGGCGAGTTCATCGATGCCGTCGCCGACATGCCGCCAGCCCCCGGCGTGACGCTGCAGCCTGACTTTGGCTCGCCCGACAAGCCCCTTGTCGGCGAAGTGCTGGTGACGCCTGTGCGCGAAGGCAACGAGGACGACTGGTCCCGCTTCGAAGGTGCCTCTGCCGCCATCGGGCATTTCATCCGAATGGTCCATGAAGGCCGGATGTCCAAGGGCGAAGGCTGGGAAGGCATTTGCGGATACAATGCTGCCATGCTGCGGCCAGAGTGGCCTGTCGAACGGTTGAAACGCGAGTCCGAACGGCTTTGGGCCATTCATGTCGAAAAGCATGGACCGCCGCTGGTCCGGTTGGACAGTGCGGCACCGGTGCCCAACGAGGTGCCCATATTCACGCTGGGATCGCTGCTCGACGACATCAGCCCGATGCCTTCCGACATCATCGCCCCCCGCGTGCTGACGCCTGGCGGGCTTCTGGTGCTCGGTGGCGCGCCCAAGGTCGGCAAGAGCGATCTCCTGATCTCCTGGCTCGTGCACATGGCGGCAGGCCAGCCGTTTTTGGGCTTCACCCCGCCGCGCCCGCTGCGTGTGTTCTACCTGCAGGCCGAGATACAGTATCACTATCTGCGCGAACGCCTGCAGCAGATCACCCTTCCGCGTAGGCTTATGGCGGCTGCACGCGACAACCTTGTCGCGACACCCAAGCTGCAGATGCTGCTCGACTCAGAAGGCAGCATGCGTGTTGCCACCGCAATCCGGCGCGCTTTTCCAGCCGAACCTGTCGACATCATCTGCATCGACCCGATCCGCAATCTCTTCGACGGCGGCCCGGATGGCGGCAGCGAGAACGACAACGCGGCGATGATGTTCTTCCTGAAAGACCGGGTCGAGGTCCTGCGCGATCACATCAACCCGGACTGTGGCGTCATCCTCGTCCACCACACCAAGAAACTCTCGAAGCAACAGGTCAAGGACGATCCGTTCCTCGCTCTGTCCGGGGCAAGTGCCCTGCGCGGTTTCTACACTTCCGGCCTGATCCTGCATCGCCCCGATGAGGACGCGTCCGAGCGCAAGCTGGAGATCGAGTTGCGTAATGGCCCGGCGTTACCGTCAAAGCTGATCGACAAGGTCAAGGGCGAATGGGTCGAGATCAACCCGATGAACGAGCGGCTGGTCCGGGTGGACGTTGGCGCGAGGCATGATTCCGAGCGGGAGCGCAAGGGCGACGTCATCACCACCATCCTGGTGGAAGAAGCGCTCAGGGGTCGGATGTATACGATGACCCAGTTTGCGGAAGCCTTCGAGAATAAGGCTGGCCTCAGCGGCGCGGCGGGCATTCGTGACCGCCTGAACGTGCTGACCACCAAGGGCATCATCAAGTTCGTGAAGGGCGAGGCGGCTTTGGCCATCGGCCTCCCCTCGGATCGCAGCAAATTCGGCTACCTCTGCGTCGAAGGTCTGGCGCTTGCGACAGGGGCTGAGGCGATCGATGCAACCACTGGCGAGGTCTTTCCAGAGGCCGTCCAGATCTTGCCCAGCCATTTCAAATGCGCCCAGACGGGGGCCGTCCTCCCCGTCGAAAACCGTGACGTCTGGGTCCATGCGGAGGGCAAGAATCCATGATCCCGGCCTGCAAATCCGCCGGCAAAATCTGCGTTTTCCGCTGCCAAATCTGGCCAGATTTTGCCAAATCCTGGATTTGGCCCGGTTCTCAAATCTGGGTTTCCCCGTTCCATTTCAATGTGTTGTGGGGCGCACTCCAGATTTGCCAGTGGGTCGTGCCCAATCTGCTCACAAATCTGGGATTTCTAAACAAGAACAGACACTTCTGCCAGATTTCAGATTTGTCAGAAAGCACCCCTAAAGGGGTGGGTGGACTCCCCCCGCAGGCGGGGAGGTCCACCACCCACCCCTGGGCAATCTTCTCGAGCCCAAGTTCTGGGTCGAGATCAATCCGATGACAGCGACCCGACCTGCCCGGGCACATGCCTGCCGTCGTTGCCCATCCCCGCAGCCAACCCGAAAAGGAGACCACAATGGCTGAACTGACTTTGACCACCCGCTCGCGAGAGGCCATCCCCGACATGCCACTGGCATTCCGCGCTGATCGCACCCTGCTGGCGCTCGACCTCGGAACCATGACAGGATGGGCGCTGCATGGCGTCGATGGGCTGATCACCAGTGGCACCGTGTCCTTTCGCCCGGGTCGGTTCGATGGCGGCGGCATGCGCTACCTGCGGTTCACCAACTGGCTGGGCGAGTTGGACCGTCTCTCGGGGCCAATCGCCTCCATCTGGTTCGAAGAGGTTCGCCGTCATGCGGGCACTGACGCCGCCCACGTCTATGGCGGGCTTATGGCCACGCTGACCGCTTGGGCAGAGCTGCGGGGCGTGCCTTACGAAGGCGTGCCGGTCGGCACCATCAAGCGCCACGCCACCGGCAAGGGCAACGCCGACAAGGAGGCGATGATCGCCGCCGCCCGGGCCCGTGGCTTCAGCCCCGCCGACGACAACGAGGCCGATGCCATCGCAATCCTGTTCTGGGCGCTCGAGACCAAGGGGGGCCTGCAATGACCGGGATGCGGTTCACGCCGAAGGGCTATGGCGGCCATCGCCGCAATCCCGATGAGGTCAAGCGCGACGGATGGCGCGAACAGGGCGTGCTTGCCGTCGCCATGGACGATCACCGCCTGACCTGGCCGGAACGGGAACTGGTGCGCCAGCTCGGGGAGAAACTCTATGGCACCGCCATCGGCGGGCGGGAGGTGCAACGATGACCGTCTGGACCCCCGCGCTGGTCGAGGAACGGCTGGCCGAAGCCGCCTTCGTTCTGAAGCGCCTGCCTGAGCCCCGGCGGCAGGGCTACTTCAGCACCTGGCCAGAGTTTGTCTACAGCTTCGCCGACAAGGTGGGGCAGGAGCCGAAGCCCATGCGCGTGCTGCCCTCCCCGCAGGCGATTAGCCGGATGGAGGAGACGCTGACCTGGACGGCCTGCCTCGAACCGATCGACGGCAAGATCGTCTGGATGAAAGCGCATGGCGAACGCTGGAAGGAGATCTGCTGGGCCGTTGGTCTGCATCGCTCGGCAGCTCATCAGCACTGGCAATTCGGGATTTCTGTCATCGCGCTGACCCTCAACAAGCGGCGGTTCAACCGCAACCTGTCGAAGCAACGGGTAATCGAACTGGCCAGTGGCGCGTAACCCTGCGCGCCACATGGGAAAGTGTCCGCCGGACAGTTTTCGCTGAGACAGAAACCATCTCCCGAGGGTATGAATTGGATATACTCGGGAGAGGCGCGTGTGGGAGACTACCCGCGCAATCGGTCTCGGGATGGATGCCGTGGTGGACCCCAG
Organism: Cypionkella sp. TWP1-2-1b2; assembly: GCF_049896245.1. NCBI lineage: Bacteria > Pseudomonadati > Pseudomonadota > Alphaproteobacteria > Rhodobacterales > Paracoccaceae > Cypionkella > Cypionkella sp. TWP1-2-1b2. The sequence continues at coordinate 62,123 of NZ_JAFCTX010000020.1, forward strand.
AGTCCGAACCGGGGTCCAGCCGGAGCCGGATGACGGCCCGAGCCGCCAAGTCATTGTTTTCCGGTTCCTTTCGGGCCGAAAACGTATGCTGGGGGGCGAGGCGCGGCACAGCGCCAGCGTCAGAGCGATTTTTTTGGGAAGCCACCCCCTCGGGAAGCCACCCCGGAACTGCTGAAATAGCACAATAAAACAGGCGCTTGTCTGCTGGACTCCGGGGTGGATACCCTGGACCCCGGAGTCCAGTCGGAAGCCTGTGAAATCCAGCCTGGACTCCGCCGCCGGAGTCCAGCCCGCAAGCCACGCCCATCCTTCAACAGGACATCGCATGACCCTCAGCTTCGCCCCGGAGCGCATCGAGCAATGGCCGCTCGCGCGCTTGCAGCCTTATGCCCGCAATGCCAAGACCCATGGCGCGGATCAGGTCGCCAAGATCGCCGCCAGCATGGCCGAGTTCGGCTGGACGGTGCCCTGCCTTGTGGCCGAGGATGGCGAGTTGATCGCGGGCCATGGCCGGGTGCTGGCCGCGACGCAGCTGGGGCTGACCGAGGCACCGGTGATCGTGCTGGGGCACCTGACCGAAGCGCAGCGGCGGGCGTACCGGATCGCCGACAATAAATTGACGGAACTCGGCACCTGGGACGAGGCGCTGCTGTCGGCGGAACTGAACGACCTCTTGGCCGAGGATTTCGACCTGTCGTTGGTCGGCTTTTCGGACGGCGAGTTGGACAAGCTGCTGGCCTATGTGCCCGAGGGGGACGGCGAGGAAGGTGGTGGCGCCAGCGTGCCGCCGGTGACCATCCCGGAACCGCCGCGCAACCCGGCGTCGCGCATCGGCGACCTGTGGATTCTCGGCGAGCACCGGCTGCTCTGCGGAGACAGCACCAGCCATACCGACGTGCGCCGCTTGATGAACGGCGAAAGGGCGATCCTGTTTGCGACCGACCCGCCATATCTGGTCGACTACGACGGCTCAAACCATCCAACTCGGAACAAGGACTGGTCGCAATCTTACGGCGTCACCTGGGACGATTCCTCGCAGGGCGCGGAACTTTACGATGGCTTCATCGCCGCTGCCGTGGCTGAAGCCATCGCCGAAGATGCCGCTTGGTACTGCTGGCACGCCTCGCGTCGCCAGGCGATGCTGGAAGCCTGCTGGGAAAAGGTGGGTGCCTTCGTCCACCAGCAGATCATCTGGGTGAAGGACCGCGGCGTTCTGACCCGGTCGCATTACCTCTGGAAACACGAGCCCTGCTTCATGGGCTGGATCAGGGGCAATCGGCCGCCGAAAGTGGCCGAGGAAACGCTGCCCTCGACGTGGGCGCTGCCCAGCTTTGCCAAGGACGACCGGCCCGATCATCCGACGCCGAAACCGCTCGACGCCTTCGGCATCCCGATGCGCCAGCATGTGGCGCGGGGCGGGCTTTGCTATGAGCCGTTCTGCGGTTCGGGTTCGCAGATCATAGCGGGCGAAGCCAATGGCCGCCGCGTCTTCGCGATGGAGATCAGCCCGGCCTACATCGACGTCGCTGTCGTGCGTTGGCAGGCTGAGACCGGTCGCGACGCGCTCCTTGATGGCGATGGCCGATCTTTCACGCAGGTGAAGGCCGAGCGGTTGGGCGAGGGCCCGGCCGAGGCCACCACCGATCCGAAACAGAAATCCGCAGCCTGAGGTATGCATGACCTGGCTTTACCTTCCTCCGGACTTGGCTCCGGAACCGCAGATGCATGCCTGCTCGGCCTCTCCCTCTGCTCCGGCGCTGGCGGGCTCGACCTCGGACTGCACCTTGCCCTCCCCGGATATCGTGCTGTGGGCTATGTCGAGCGGGAGACCTTCGCCGCAGCCACTCTCGTGGCGCGGATGGAAGACGCGTCCCTGGATCAGGCTGTTGTCTGGGATGACATTGGAACCTTCGATGGCCGCCCTTGGCGCGGCGCGGTGGATTTTCTTAGCGCAGGCTACCCTTGCCAGCCATTTTCCGTCGCAGGCCGACGGCTCGGCACCGAGGATCCGCGCCATCTCTGGCCACATGTCGCCCGCATCATCGGCGAAGTCGAACCACCATTCGTGTTCCTCGAGAATGTCGCCCATCATCTGCGCCTCGGATTCCCCGAAGTCGCCGCAGGACTGGTCAGCATGGGCTACAAGCTTGCGGCAGGCCTCTTTACGGCGGCGGAAGTCGGTGCGCCCCACAGGCGCGAACGGCTGTTTATCCTCGCCATCCGCGAGGGCTGCGAGTTGGCCGACCCCGCGCGCCTGCTCTGGAACCCGGTCGAGTGGCGGGAACCGGACCGAGATGCTGCGGCTCTGGCCGACGCCCCGTGCCAGTGCCAACGAGAACCGGCAGACGAAACCGACGCCCACGCAGGAAGCGGGTCAGCATGGGATGAACCTCGCCACCACGGCAGCACTCTGGCCGACGCCGCAGACCGACAGCTTTCGCAGCCGGGGTGGCGAGCGGAAGGGCGAAATGGGTTTGGACCGCTTGGCGCGGGACTGGCCGACGCCGATGGCGAACGACGGCTGCAAACCGAGCGCGGGCAACCGCCGGACGGCGGATCTGACCCATGCGGCGGGGATGTGGATGACGCCGACGGCTCTCGATCACAAGGACGGGGCGACGACATTGGCGAACACGCCGGTCAACGGCCTGCTTGGCCGCCAAGTCCTGGTGATGAAGGTGGCTGGGAGCGATACCTGCGATGTGCGCAGAACCTTGAACCCGCTGTTCGTCGAGGCGCTGATGGGCTGGCCCACCGGGTGGACCGGCTTCGCCTCTGTGGCAACGGCGTGGTCCCCCTGGTTGCAGCGCATGCGCTGCGAACTCTGGCAGCTGAATTGCTGGCCGATGGATGATCGGGTGCCAGCATGAAGCAGTCGCGTGCCATGTCGCTGGTCGAGGCCGTCGCCAATGTGGTCGTGGGCTATGTGCTGGCCATCGCGACGCAGATCGTGGTGTTCCCATGGTTCGGGATCGAAACGGGATTGGCAGAGCACCTGACCATCGGGCTTGCCTTCGTCGGCGTGTCGCTGGTGCGTGGCTATGTGCTGCGGCGGCTGTTCGAGCGAGGGCGATGCCCCCAAACCGTGGTTGACCTGCTGAGACGGTGGTGCTTTACGCCCGCACCTGAAGCATCAGGGTGCGGCGAAGATGAACAACCACGAAGACATCCGTGACAAGTTGGTGAAACTCGAGGCGCTCTTTGCGCGCGGGGCGACGGCCGGGGAACGGGCAGCAGCCGGGGTGGCGCTCGGACGGATGCAGGCAAGGTTGGATCTGGCCGGAGCCAAGGCCGCTGAGCCAGAAACCGAATTGCAGTATATCCTTCCGGATGTCTGGGCCGTGCGGGTGTTCGTGGCGCTGTGTCGCAAGCATGATGTGAAGCCCTATCGGTACCCTCGCCAGCGACGAACGACTGTCATGGTGCGAGCCCGCAAGCGTGATTTCGAGCGAACAATCGCCGCCGAGTTTCAGAACCTCCATAGGGAACTGACACGCTATTTCGACGAGATGGTGAACCACCTCATCGCTGATGTCATGAAATCCGACGGCGATGACGAGACGCTGGAGCAGCGCCAGATCGGCAAATAGTCAGGCGGGCTGGAACGAGAAAGCCGCCGACCGGGTACCGGTCGACGGCGGCAATGGCGGGCGGCGGTCGTACCTGCGATCAGGTGTTGGAAGTTTTGTACACGCGACCCCGACTGTCGACTTTTTCCGAGGTGATGGTCAGGCCGAGCTTTTTCTTCAGCGCGCCGGACAGGAAGCCCCTCGCGGTGTGACCGGCCCAGTTGGTTGCGGCCATGATCTCGGCAATGGTCGCACCACCTTCGGATTTCAGCAGCGCAATCACCGCCTCTTGCTTGGTGCCGCTGCGCGAGCGGATGGTGCGGGGCGGGGCCGCATTTTCGGGCGCTGTGTCAGTCGCGGACGCTTCAGTGATCCCAAGCGTCGAATAGGCCAGCGGCGTGGCGCGCAGGGTGATCGAGCCGCGCTCTTCGTCGTGCCGCCAGACGGTGTTCAGGTCGGTGGCGGCAACTTCCTCAAGGAGGGCGTGCTTTAGAAGGCTTTTACACACGTTGCCGACGGCACCGCCTTTCAGCTTGGCGGTGATCGGAAACACCATCCCGTCGTCGCGTCCGCAGGCGGTTGAAAGAATGATGGATTGGGTGTCAGTCAGCTGGATCTGGGTCATCGTCGTCTCCGTATCGAGGCGCGAAAATCGCAACCCTCCTACGAGGCCAAACCCGCCAGTCGGCGGGCGTGTCCCGGAAGGGGTTCGTCACTCGGCGTGTTCGCCTTCCTTGAAGGCGCTGTCGGCAATCTCGCGCAGCTTGGCGCGGTAGTGGTTCAGGGTGCCGACGTGCCCCCAGTGGATCTCGTCGGGGCTAGTCTCGAAGTGGTCATCGCTGAGGGCCTTCAGGCGCTCCAGCATCGCGTCGATCTGGAGCTTGGTGATCATGAAGGCGTCGAGGGCTTTGTCATTGGAAGCGGTGACGCGGCGCGTGGTCATGGCGGTGGCTCCTTGGGGTGAGTTTCATCGTTTTCCTGTGACAACCATCGCTCTGGCGGTGTGATTATTGTAGGCAATTATGAGCAGTATCATGGCTTTATGATCGGCCGCCTTGGCTCAGGCGATCCGATCCGGATCGATCAGCGCGGCCTGTTCAGCTTCATGACGCTGGGCCGCGTCGGGCGGGTCGCGGCGGGCATTGGCAATCGCCACGAAGAGCGCGCGGGCGACGGCTGCCACTTCGTCCGCCCCGGCGCTGGTCATGTCGGCGTCATGGATGGCGATGGCCTCGCCCAGATCGGTCAGGGCATAGATTGTGGCGAATTCCGCCTCGGTCGGGTCGCAGGTGATTGTGTCGCGATCATCGGGGCTGACGGCGACGTTGCGGCAGAAGCGCAGGTCAAACCCGATGGCACATTCGCGGCGAGCAAGATCAGCGAGAGTTTCGTCCTCGGGCAAGCAGTTGACAGGCAGGGTCATGGCAAGGGCCTTTCGGGTGCATGCGTTTCGGGATCGAGTTCGGCCCAAGCCCCGTCCTGCCACACATAGAGGTGGCAGAATTGGCAGGTCGGGCTCGGCAAGGTTGGCGGGTCTCTGGGCTTGTCGAAAGCTTCGGTCTCGTCGGCGCGGACCTGCCGGATTTCCTTGGCGGCGAGGATGTCCTCGGGCGTCCAGCGCGCTAGCGCGGGCAGCATGTGCGAGGGGTAGCCGTCGAAATGAACATAGACATGCGCCCATTCCTCGGGGCCGATCTGGATGGCGATCTGCGCGCGGGTGCTCATGATCGCGCCCTCAGATCAGCTGCAGATCGACCAGCACCGCGCTGGCAGCGGCCAGTTGCGCGGTCGGCAGGTCGATCTTCAGGTGCGAGAACAGGTCCGAACAATCGGCATTGATCCCGGCTTCACGCAGCGCGGCTTTAACGACCTCGGCCACCACGCTGGGGCGGCTGCGGTCGAGATGGTCGGGCAGCGTGGCGACGTCGATGCGGATGGTGGTGGTTGCCATGGTCATAACTCGTCCCTCCTTCAGCGATGGGTGGCGGCGGCCAACATGGCCTTGGCACCAGCGATGCGCCCGGCCTCGTAGGCTGCTTCCAGCGCGCTGCGGATCGCCCAGACGGCGACATCGTGGAAATCGAGGCCGTCGCTGTTGCGGGTCTCCAGCGTCTCGATGCTGGGGAAATGCGTTTGCGCAACATCCAGCAGGAGGGCGTCAGGGGCGGGTTTGGTCTTGGTGGTCATGGCGTTTGCTCCGGGTCGGGTGCGTTGCTGCAAGATCACGTTCGCTCTCGTCCGGATGCTTATCAACTGAATAAGTCTATGGTTTTGAATGATAATCGGAGCGCGTGATGGAGGGCATGAGCGAGCGGCAGTACGCCGCGTACGTCGGCCTGTCGCGGGGCGCGATCCAGAAAGCCAAGGAGGCCGGGCGGCTGGTTCAGCACGCCGACGGCTCGATTGATGCCGTCGCATCCGACGCGCGGCGGGCCGCGATGACGGATCCAGCAAAGCAGCGCGGTGCGTCAGCAAATCCACCGCCACCGGCAGCCAAGCTGAAGCCGGTGCCCGACACTGCTTTGTCGGCAGTGGGCGACACCTTGCGGGAGAACGGCTTGGTGGCGCCCGTCACTGGCGGTGGCACGACCTTTCTGCAGGCCAAGACCGCCAACGAAGTGTTGAAGGCGCAGGAGCGCAAGCTGAAGCTCGCCAAGCTGAAGGGCGAGTTGATTGATCGCGACCGTGCGGTGGGGCTGGTGTTCCGGCTGGCGCGGGAGGAGCGCGATGCCTGGGTGACCTGGCCCGCGCGGGCCGCGGCACTGATGGCGTCCGAACTGGGGGTGATGATCGCGGATCACGGAGTGCTGGAGCCCGCCATGATGCAGAAGGTGCTGGAAGCCCATGTCCGTGCCCAACTCGACAGCCTCGCCGAGGTCCGCATCGACCTTCGCTGAGGGCAATGACGGATCGGCGGCCTTCGACGGTGCCGATGAACTTCTGCGTGCCTGGGGCCGGGGCGTCCGGCCCGATGCCGATCTGACCGTGTCGCAGTGGGCCGATGCGCACCGGATGCTGGGCTCGCGCGCCAGCGCTGAACCGGGGCGGTATCGCACCGCGCGCACGCCCTACATGCGCGAGATCATGGATGCGCTGTCGCCGAGTTCCGCCGTTCAGCGCATCGTGTTCATGAAGGCGGCGCAGGTCGGCGCGACCGAGGCCGGGAACAACTGGATCGGCTTTGCCATCCACCACGCACCGGGGCCAATGCTGGCGGTGCAACCGACGGTAGAACTGGCGAAACGCAACTCGCGCCAACGCATCGATCCACTGATCGAGGAAAGTGCTGCCCTGCGCGAGCGGGTCAAACCGGCGCGGTCGCGCGATGCCGGCAACACCATGCTGTCGAAGGAATTTGCTGGCGGCATCCTGATCATGACTGGGGCCAACTCGGCGGTGGGGCTGCGCTCGACTCCGGCGCGCTACATCTTTCTGGACGAAGTCGACGCCTATCCTGCGTCAGCGGATGAGGAGGGCGATCCGGTCAGCCTGGCCGAAGCGCGGTCGCTGACCTTCGCGCATCGCCGCAAGGTGTTCCTGGTCTCGACCCCGACAATCCAGGGTTTGAGCCGGATCGAGCGCGAATATGACGCCAGCGATCAGCGCCGGTTCTTTGTGCCATGCCCACATTGCCACCAGTTTCAGTGGCTGAAGTTCGAGCGGCTGCGCTGGGAGAAAGGGCGGCCCGAGGCGGCGGTATATCACTGCGAGGGCTGCGAACGCCCCATCGCGGAACATCACAAGACGGCGATGCTGGAAGCTGGCGAATGGCGCGCAACCGCCACCGCCGCCGATCCCGGCACCGTCGGCTATCACCTCTCGGCGCTCTATTCGCCGATCGGCTGGCTCAGCTGGGAGCGGATTGTGCGGGCATGGGAGGCGGCGCAAGGTTCGGACGAGGCGATCCGGGCGTTCAAGAATACCATTCTTGGCGAGACATGGGTTGAGAGCGGCGAAGCGCCGGACTGGTCGCGGCTTTATGATCGCCGTGAGTCGTGGAAGCCGGGCATCGTTCCGGCAGGCGGGCTGTTCCTGACTGCGGGGGCCGACGTCCAGAAGGACCGGATCGAGGTCGATGTCTGGGCCTGGGGCCGGGGCGGAACAAGCTGGCTTGTCGATCACATCGTCATCGAGGGCGGGCCGGATCATCAGGGTGCCTGGTCGGAGCTGACTAAGCTGTTGGACCGGACATGGGTCCACCAAAACGGCGCGCAGTTGCGGCTGGCGAAACTCGCCATCGACACCGGTTATGAGGCTCCGGCGGTTTATGCATGGTCACGGCGGCAGGGCATAGCGCAGGTCGCGCCGGTCAAGGGCGTCGAAGGGTTCAATCGTTCGAGCCCGGTGTCAGGACCCACTTACGTCGATGTGACCGACGCGGGCAAACGCCTGCGCCGGGGCGCGCGGCTCTGGACGGTGGCAGTGTCCACCTTCAAGGCGGAAACTTACCGCCATCTCGGTCTGCCGCGCCCGACGAAGGAGGAACTGGCCGAGGGGGTGCAGTTTCCGCCCGGCACCGTGCATCTGCCCGACTGGGTGGAAAGCGAATGGCTGAAGCAGCTGGTGGCCGAGGAACTGGTCACCGTGCGCACCAAGCGCGGCTTTGCCCGACTGGAATGGCAGAAGCTGCGCGAGCGCAATGAGGCGCTGGACTGCCGGGTGTATGCCCGCGCCGCCGCCTGGATCGTCGGGGCTGACCGCTGGTTCGATGCGCGCTGGGTCGATCTGGAAGCGCAGGTGGCTGCTGATGGCAACGATGACGGCGGTCACGACAAGGCCGCCGCTGGATCCATCCGTGCCGTGCGCAGTCCCGCGCGGCGCAGGTCGGTGGCGTCGAATTACATGAGGTGATCGGCCCGGGCTTAGGGCTTCATTGCAGGCAGCATTTCTTGTACTTCCTGCCACTGCCGCAAGGACAAGGGTCGTTGCGGCCCACTGGTGGTGCAGGGTTCTTGAAGAACTCAGTCCAGGGAGCCACACGTAAATCGTTGCTGACCTTGCGCGCCTTCTGCTGCTCGAAGAATGCATCTGTGTAGCAGTGCCATTTCGACAGTTCGGCGATGGAATCGGTGATCGGGCCTTTGCCGTAGCGGGGGTTTCCGGAGACGCCATTCGCATCACGGGTGGCGTGCAGGTCTTCGAGAAAATGCGAGAAGTCGCAATAATCCTTGGGGATCACGCCTTTATCGAAAAGCTCGCGAACCGCTTCGGTCATGTCCTCAAGCCCAAGATCGGAAATCGTCTCGGTCAACCCCAGCAGCACATCTGTGGCTGACTTGAGGTGGCGCGTCCGGAAAGTCCGGATGAACTCCTCGATCGCAGGGCGCTGGTCAGGATGAAGGTCTGCGATCAAGACCAAGGCGCTCATCAGCGAGCTGCGCGCGAAATCATCGGCGCGCAGGTCAAGAATGGCATCAAACAAAGGCCGCAGATCGCTGTTGAAGGTAGCAGCAATGACGCGAAAGCTGACTTCCGTCACCGCATCGCCAAGGGTGTGATCGAGGGTTCTGGTTGGGCGGCGCAGCATGTGAAGCAATGGGCGATAGGCATGTGTGACCTGCCATTCGCCCAGCAGATAAAAGACCGGAATGAGTGCGACCAGATCAGCATCGCGCATGGACGACACCTGTTGGCGTCCGAGCCGTTCAACCAGTTCGATGAAAATCGGTGTCATTTCTTCACGCCGCTCGCCTGCGGCGGCCATGGCAGCTTTTGGGAAAATGTCGTTCCGCGCGAGATCGCGCATTATTTCGGTTGGGGTCATCGCTTCGCTTTCAATCAGCAGGCCATCGACCTTGTGAACCAAACAATCTGGCAAGGTCAATCACACATGCCCACAACAGCAGAACTGAAGACCCGTCGCGAGGCGCTGGCGGCGTCACGCTCTTCCGGCGTGGCGCGGGTGAGCTATGACGGCAAGACGGTGGATTACCGCAGTCTGGCCGAGATCGACCGAGCCATCGAAGTGCTGGACCGCGAGATCGCGACCGCCGAAGGACGCAGGATCATCCGGCAGGTGCGCGTGATCACCTCCAAGGGATTGTAGCGCATGGGCTGGCTCGATGCCTTTCGCCGCCGGGAAACCGGTGGCCCAAAAGAGGTGCGTGCGCGGCTGGAAGGCGCGATGTCGCAGCGCCGGCTGCGGGGTTGGCTGCCGCCGCTGGAAAACATCAACTCGCTGGTCGCCTCGGGTGGCCCGCGTCTGCTGGCGCGGTCGCGCGAACTGGTTGTGACCAACGGTTATGCCGCCAATGCCTGCGAGGCCTTTGCCTCAAACCTGGTGGGCGACGGGATCAAGCCGTCGTCGCTGATCGAGGATCCGGCCTTGCGGGACCGGGTCCAGCGGCTCTGGCTGGCCTGGACCGACGAGGCCGATGCCGACGGGCTGACCGATTTCTACGGCTTGCAGGCGATGGTCGCGCGCGAGATGTTCGTCGCGGGCGAATGCTTCGTGCGGCTGCGCCCACGCCGGGCCGAGGATGGGCTGCGGGTGCCGATCCAGCTGCAATTGCTGCAATCGGAAATGCTGCCGTTCGAGAAGATTGAGATCGCCGCCAACGGCAATCGCATCCGTTGCGGCATCGAGTTCGATGCCATCGGGCGTCGCGTCGCCTATCACTTCCGTCGCCGCCATCCCGGCGACAGCACCGATCAGGGCATGGTCACGTCTGAAACGGTGCGTGTCCCCGCCGACGAAGTCCTGCACATCTACCGCCCCATCGACGCCGGCCAAATCCGGGGTCTGCCGCATGTGGCCCCGGCGATGGTGCGGCTGTTTCTGCTCGACCAATACGACGACGCAGAACTCGACCGGAAGAAGACGGCGGCGATGTTCGCGGGCTTCATCACCAAGACCGCACCCGAAGAGCAGCTGATGGGGGAAATCGAGGCGACCGACGACAGCGGTGCAACCGTCAGTCTGGAACCCGGCACCTTGCAGGTGCTGCTGCCCGGCGAGGATGTAAAATTCTCCAGCCCCGCCGATGTTGGTGGGGGCTATGAGGCGTTCCAGTACCGGACGCTGCTGTCGGTCTCGGCTTCGCTCGGGTTGCCCTATCATCTGGTGACCGGCGATGTGCGGCAGGCCAACTATTCCAGCCTGCGCGCCGAACTGGTCGAGTTTCGCCGCCGCGTCGAGCAGTTGCAGCACGGTGTGATCGCGCATCAGCTGTGCCGCCCGGTCTGGGCGCGCTGGCTGGAAACCGCGGTGCTGGCGGGGGCGTTGGACCTGCCAGATTTTGCCCGATCACCGGCACGCTATCGCCCGGTGAACTGGATCCCGCCGCGCTGGGATTGGGTCGATCCCTTGAAGGACATCCAGGCGCAGGTGCTGGCGATGGAAGCCGGGATCATCTCGCGCCGCAAGGTTGTCGAGGCCACCGGCTACGACGTCGAGGAAATCGACCGCGAGAATGCATCGGATGCCAAACGCGCCGGGGAGATGGGTCTGCACTACCGCACCAGCCCCGGTGAGACACAGGGGGCGCGGGCGACACCGCAAACCCTGCCGGAAACCGGCGCGTCCGGAACCGGCTCGGCCGACACGACCGGAACCGATACACAACAAGGGGCGTAAGCCAATGAACAGCTGGTACACGATCCGCGCCCAAGCCACGGGTGCGGAGGTGGTGATCTATGACGAAATCGGGGCTTACGGCGTCTCGGCCAAGGGGTTCCTCGCCGAGCTTGGCGCATTGCCGGATGGCACGCCGCTGGCCCTGCGGCTGAACAGCCCCGGCGGTTCGGTCTTCGACGCGGTCGCGATCTACAACGCCATCAAGCGCCATTCCGGCACGGTCACGGTATGGATCGACGGCATCGCCGCCTCAGCTGCGTCCTATATCGCCATGGCGGGCGACGAAGTGGTGATGCCGGAAAACGCCTTCCTGATGATCCACGATCCTGCCGGGATGGTCATGGGCACCGCCACCGACATGCGGGCGATGGCCGAGGCGCTGGACAAGATCAAGGGCAGCCTTCTACAGGGTTATGCCGCCAAGTCCGGACGACCGCAGGAAGAAATTGCCCCCTTGATGGCGGCGGAAACCTGGCTTGATGCAAAGGATGCGCTGGATTTCGGTTTTGCCGACCGGATCGCTGAACCGGTTCGGATCGCCGCACGTTTCGACGTGGGACGCTTTCGCAATGCACCGCCCGCGCTTGCCAAGCCTGTTGTCGATGCGGACGAGGTGAACCCGGAGCACACTGCGGTGGCGGACGCCGAGGACGAGGACGAGGACGAGGACGAGGAAACCGCTTCCGATCCAGCGACTGGCTATGAAACTCTTGGGGCTCACAAGACTTTCGGCACCGACACCGTCCCGCCTGTCGATCCTGACCCGCCACCCGAAGCCGATTGCACCGTTGCCGCTGCCAACGATGCAATCAATGCCGCCAACATCCGCGTCGAGGCTCTGACCCACGCCCGCGCCGTCGTCGACCTCTGCCGTCTCGCCGGGCAACCGCAGATGGCAGGCCGGTTCCTCGAACGTGACACCGGCATCGACGACGTCCGCGCCGCCCTGCTGGCCACCCGCGCCGAGGCCGTGCCCGACATCTCCGCCGCCCATCCGCAACCCGGCCGCCCGTCTGGCGCGCGCCCCTGGGGCGACGTCATCGCCCGCACCTTCCGTCTGAAAGGATAAGACCATGACCACGCTTACTGAAACCCGCCACGCGGGCGGCTTCCTCGTCTGGGAAGCACTGCGCGATTATTGCCGCAGCACCGTCATCCTGGCCTCCGGCGACCTCCAACCCGGCACCATTCTGGGCAAGATCACCGCCTCCGGCAAATACGCGGCCCACGATCCCGCCGCCGCGAACGGCACCCAGACGGCGGCGGCCATCCTCTGGGACAGTGTCGACGCCAGTGGCGGTGATACCAATGCCGTGGTGCTGATCCGCGGTCCGGCCATCGTCAACCAGCATGAGATCAGTATCCCGGGCGCGCCCACCGCGCCGCAGATCGCCGCTGCCCATGCAGCGCTGCTGACGCTCGGCATCCTCGTCCGCTAACCCGGACATCCACCCCCTCAAATCAGGAGGCACCCCATGGCCACCATGGACATTTTTGAAGGCGATGCCTTCTCGATCATCGAACTCACCCGCGCGTTGGAAAACATCCCCTACAAGCCCGCCACCCTGTCCGGGTCGGGCCTGTTCGGCCCGCGTGGCGTCCGCTCGCGCACTGTGGTGATCGAGAGCCGCGACGGCACGCTGTCGCTGATTCCGTTCTCTGAACGGGGCTCGGCTTATGACCAGCAGACCCCGGAACGCCGTGATGTGCGCGCCTTCGTCTGCCGCCAATTCAAGAAGCAGGACGTGATCTGGGCCTCGGAAATCCAGCAAGTGCGCGACTTTGGGTCCGAGTCCGCCACCCAGCAAGTGCAGGCCGAAGTCGCCCGCAAGCTGGGCCGCCTGCGCAACGACGCCGAGACCACCTTCGAGTATCACCTCTTCAACGGCATCCAGGGGCTGGTAAAAGACCCGCGTGATGGCGCCACCGTGGTGAACTATTTCACTGAGTTCGGCATCACCCCGGCCACGGAGGTGGATTTCGACCTCGACAACGCCACTCCAGCGTCCGGCGCACTGCGCAAACGCTGCCAGGCGCTGATCGAAAGCGTCGAGGATACGATGGGCGGCCTTGCCACCGGTGCCATCGCGCTGCGCGCCGAATGCGGCTCCGCCTTCTTCGCCGATCTGGTGGCCCATAAGGAGGTGCGCGAGACCTACCTGAACACCGCCGCCGCCGCTGACCTGCGGTCGCGCATCGCCGATGAGGTCAGCTTTGGCGGCATCACCTTCCGCCGCTATCGGGGCGGTGCGGGCTTTGGCGTGGCGACCGATAAGGCGGTGTTCTATCCCGAAGCGGTTGACGGACTTTTTGAGATCTACCACGCCCCCGCCGACACCTTCGAGACCGTGAACACGCTGGGCCAGCCGCTCTACGCCCGGATGATTCCCGACCGGGATCGCGACGAATGGGTTCGCCTCGAGATTGAGTCGAACCCGCTGCCGATCTGCACCCGCCCGCAGGTGCTGCGTTCGGCGCGGCGGACGTGATGAACGCCTTTGCCGCCGCCATCGAGATGCTCTTCGCGGATCCAAACATCGGCGCGGAGGCAATCTACACGTCCGACGGCGGCGCGCCCGTTCTTGTGCGCGCCGTCGCCCGGCGCCAGGATGCCGTCACCGACTTCGGCGATGCCCGACTCTGGTCGGAAACCACGCGGATCGACCTGCGCGTCGCCGAGGTGCCAAACCCGCGTCCCGGCGACCGGATCGAGATCGACAGCGAAGCTTTCCTCATTCAGGGCGAGCCCGTCCGCGACCGCGAGAGGCTGGTCTGGACCGTGGATCTGAGGCCTGCATGAAACTGAAACTCGACATCACCCCGGACATCGTCGCCATGATGGCGGCAGAAGTCGCGGCCGGGGAACGCGCCGTCACGGTCGCCATGCGCGAGGCCGGGGCCGGTCTGAAGTCCGCCTGGCGTGCACAAATCACTGGTGCTGGCCTTGGCACCCGGCTTGCCAACTCGATCCGGCTCGCCAGCTTCCCGAAGTCGGGCGAAAGTCTGAATGCAGCAGCGCTGGTCTGGTCGAACGCGCCAGTGATCGTCGGCGCGCATGACACCGGCCCGCTAATCCGCTCAAAAAGCGGCTTCTGGCTGGCGATCCCCACCCCAGCGGCGGGCAAGTCAACCCGTGGCGGCCGTATCAGCCCCGGCGAATGGGAACGCCGCACCGGCCTGCGCTTGCGCTTCATTTATCGCCGCCGTGGGCCGAGCCTGCTGGTGGCGGAGGGACGGCTGAACTCCAAGGGCCGGGCTGTCGCATCACGGTCGAAAACCGGGCGGGGCGTCGTGACTGCGCCGATCTTCCTACTGGTGCCGCAGGTCAAGCTGCCGAAGCGGCTCGATCTGGCACGTGATGCCGAGCGGGCGCATACAAAAGTGCCGGGGCTGATCGTGGCGAATTGGGTGGACGATCGGATTGGCTGATGACCGTCACGCGGACCAAGCGGCCATTCGCAGCGGGTGCAAAGTTTGGATCGCTGGTCTGGCTTCCCCGAGTTAGGCTGGGGCGAATCCAATCTGAATGCGCACGCCAAACCTGACCCGCGTTGGAGATACTCGGAATGACCTCGTCACCGCCGCCATGGCAGGCCCATAATGCAGCCGACTACGATTCCACGATGACGGCTCGATGCTCGTCGCTTCTGACTGAAATTATCGTCGATCCGGAGCGCCGACAGGCCATCCTTTCAGATCCGCGCGATCTCCATCGTGAGTTGTTCGCGTCTTTCGCGCCGCCAAACCACGGCGAGTATGCAGGCAGCTATCGCGGCACGCTTAAAACCTCGCTCACCAATCGAAGAATTTCCGCCGTCAGACAGATGGAGCCCGGTAGTGATTTCGAATTCTGCCTGCCGGCCGAAGTGCCCGCACGCGTGGATCGGCTAGTGCTTCAGACCAGGGGTTGTCTGGGAGACGCGAGCGCCGACGACTTTGGCAAGCTGATTGCGCTGACCTACACATTCTGCTGGTTCGGAAAAATCCATCCATTCCTCGACGGCAACGGGCATGTCCAGCGGGCGATCTTCGCTGCGATGGCGACTGAATTCGGCTACCCGCTCTCTGCACGTTTCGTCATTCATCCGCGGCCCTACGACCGGCTGCTGGCGACCGCCTTGGAAATTTTCACGTGCGCGCCCATCGGAAAAGAGAATGAGGAACTTGGATTGGTTGCCGAGTATCTCGCCTTTTTCCTGGACGGCCCGTTCAACGCTCCGCGCAAGCATGTCGGCACGGCAACGCCCTACGAATAGTCTTCTGGTCTTCGACTGCACCTTCGAAGAATTGCAGGCTGCAAAGCGGCGCGACCTCGCGCGCGAATGCAATTTCTGGAACGCCCATTGCTCTGCAACTCCATCGCCCGACCCTTCCTGCACGGATGATGATTTGGCGGAAAGAGCTGCTGTCGGCCGTTGGCCAAGCCATCAGATTTGGAAAACCAATGCCCACCAAACGCGAAACCATCCTCTCCGCCCTTCACGCGCGGCTGCAGACCCTTGCCGCCCCGGTACTGCGCGGGGACGTGCTGCCTGAGCGCATTCCGGCAACCGGCCTGATCAACCTGCGCGACGGCAAGCCGGGTGAACGGGAAGTCACGCTGTCGCCGCTGACTTATTTCTACGAGCACCGGGCGGAGCTGGAGGTGGTGGTCCAGGCCGGGAACGGGCGCGATGCGCTGTTCGATGTGCTGACTGCGGATATCGGCGTTGCGCTGGCCGCTGATCGCACCTTGGGTGGGCTTTGCGATTGGGTCGAGGCGGAAGCGCCGGAGCCGGTCGACCTCCCCATCGAAGGGGCGGCCACACTGAAGGCTGCGGTGATCACCGTCGTGCTGCATTACGCGACAAATGACCCGCTGGCCTGAAGCTTGCGTTCAACAGGTTCGGTAATAACCGCGGGAGTAGCGGCAGTATTCCGTGGCCACGCCCATGTAGATCATTTCTGCTGCAATGTCGCGTCCATCAGGCAAGAAACGCTGGGCAACCAGGCGGTGATAGCGATCAATATCGCGAACTTGGCAATCAAGCGTCGCGCCTGAGATCAAACTGCGCATGGCGCGTGTCGCTTCAGATCCACCTGCTTGCTTTCGCTCCGGAGCATCCAGACCCCAGACGCGGATTGCGGGGTCGAGCCCCGACAAATGGAACGTATCGCCGTCTGTGACGCGGCTTACCTTTCCCGAAACGGAACGGGTCTCGGCGGCAAGGGGCCCCGCAAGAACCACGCTCACGGCCATTAGGAAGACGGGCGCTATGCGTCGGCCGGAGCGAATTGAGGCGACAAGGAAATCTCTGATCATCATCAGACCTTTAGTCATCATGGCGGCATTGGCAACCAGCTGAAGTTCCACTTTTTTGCAGGAGAAAGACATGGCACGCGCACAAGGAGCGCGGGCGCAGATGGCGCTTGCGTTCGAGACCGTTTACGGCACCCCGCCGGCGTCTGGCTATACCCAGATGCCCTTCATCACCAGTTCGCTCGCGGCTGAGCAACCGCTGCTGGCATCCGAGCTTCTGGGCTATGGCCGCGATCCCCGTGCGCCCTTGCTGGATGCCATCACCACGGACGGCGATGTCGAGGTGCCGATTGATGCGGTGGGTTTCGGCTTCTGGTTGAAGGCGGCCTTCGGCGCACCCACCACCGCTGGCACGGTGGCCGCAACCGGGGCAATCACGTTTTCGACCCAACCTGCCGTCAACTCGACGCTGACGATCAACGGGACCGTATTTACCTTCGTGGCCTCGGGGGCTGTCGGCAACCAGGTCAATATCGGGGCCAACCTGGCGGCGACCATGACGGCTCTCGCAGTGGCGTTGAACGCCAGCGTCGTCACCGGCGTGGCGCTGGCAACTTACACCGGCACGGCCACTGCGCTGACCATGGTGCATGACACGCTTGGCAGCACCGGAAACAGTTTCACGCTGGCGACATCCGTTTCGCCCGCGTCCAACGGCACTGTGTCGGCTGCGACCCTGACCGGCGGGTTGAATGCCCACACTTTCCTATCCGGCAGTTGGACCCTGCCCAGCATGTCTATCGAAGTTGGCATGCCGGAGGTGCCGCGCTTTGCCATGTATTCTGGCTGCGTGCTGGATTCACTGTCATGGCAGATGGAACGCTCGGGCCTTCTCGGGGCCAAGGCTATGCTGGTGGCGCAGGGCGAAACCATTGCAGCCGCCACCGCCGCAGGCACGCCCGCTACCATCGCCTTGAAGCGGTTCGGCCATTTCAACGGATCCATCAAGCGCGATGGGGTGGCGCTGGGCAACATCGTCTCGGCCGATGTGACTTATGCCAACAATCTCGACCGGATCGAGACCATCCGTTCCGATGCGAAGATCGACGGCGCTGACCCGACCATCGCGGCGTTGACCGGCAAGATCGAGGTGCGTTTTGCTGACACCACGCTTCTGACCCAAGCGATCAACGGCACGGCAGCAGCACTGGAATTCTCCTATGCGCTGGCCAGCGGCGAAGGCCTTACCTTGACCGCTCACGCCGTTTACCTCCCGCGTCCCCGCATCGAAATCAAAGGCCCCAAAGGCGTCCAGGCATCCTTTGACTGGCAAGCCGCCTTGGCCACCAGCCCCGCACGCATGTGCACCATCGTCCTCGTCAACAACATCGCAGGTTACTGATGATCCGGATCCAACTTTCCCCCGAACCGCAATGGTTTGAGCTCGGCTACGGCGTGCGCCTGCAGCTTCTGCCGCTGACCACCGCGCTGATGGTCGCTACCCGCTCCGACCCTGCCGTGCAGGACCTGAACGCCGAGGCCAACAACGACAACCGGGCAGCCACCTTCGCTGCAGCGCTTGCCCGTCGCGCTATCGTCAATTGGGAAGGCGTCGGCGATGCAGATGGCGCGGTCATCGCGGTGACCCCGGAGGGGATCGACGCGCTGCTTTCGCTCTGGCCGATCTTCGAGGCGTTCAACCTCCTCTACGTCAGCCGCGGCATGTTGCTGGACGCGGAAAAAAACGGCTCTGCGCCCTCGCCGACTGGCACTTCGGCGGGGGCGACAGCTACTGCGCGGCCTGTGAAACGCAGTGTGCGGACTGCCCCGCGCGACTGAACCAGCCCCTGAGCCTTGACGGTTGGCAAGTGTGGGATCTGGTTGGCCGTCTGGGCGGCCAGATGCGGGTCGCAGGCAGGGCGATCATCGGTTGGGACATGAGTGCGGCCTTGGCGCTAGCCCGAGCGCTGGGCCTGAACCTGATGGTGGTGGCGGAACTGTTGCCGGACCTGGAGGCGGTGATGGTCCGCCGCATCAATGAGAAGATCGGGAATCCAGATGGCTGAGAAACGTGTATCCGTACGCCTCGCGGCAGTCGGCGGCAAGCAAGTGCGTGCCGAGTTGGAAGGTGTGGGCGACGCCGGGGTCAAGGGCTTCGGCCGCATGTCCAAGGAAGCTGAGATCGCCAACGCCAAACTGGCGGCATTTTCAACACGCGTGAAAATCGCCGCAGCTGTGGCTGTCGCGGCCGCCGCTGCTGCGGGCATCGCGATGATCCGTTCAGGGCTGGAAACCATCGACGCGCAGGCCAATCTGGCGCAATCGCTCGGCACCACCACCCGCAGCATCCAGGTGCTGACCTTTGCAGGCGACCTCGCCGGGGTGTCGATGGAGGAGATCGCAGCCGCCACCAAAAAGCTGACCCTGAAACTCTCCGATGCGGCGGGCGGCACCGGCACTGCGGTGGCGGCCTTGCAGCGGTTG
Source organism: Cypionkella sp. TWP1-2-1b2 (assembly GCF_049896245.1). Lineage (NCBI taxonomy): Bacteria > Pseudomonadati > Pseudomonadota > Alphaproteobacteria > Rhodobacterales > Paracoccaceae > Cypionkella > Cypionkella sp. TWP1-2-1b2. The sequence continues at coordinate 80,991 of NZ_JAFCTX010000020.1, forward strand.
CACCTGACGGCCACCGATCTGCAAGCGCTGCCGCTCGACGAACGCATTGTGGCCATCCAGGATGCCCTTGCGAAGTTCGTGCCGCCTGCCGAACGCGCGGCCGTGGCCTCGGCCTTGTTCGGCGACAAGGCCGCGCTGGCCTTCAGCCGGATCGACAGCGCCACCCTGCGCCAAGCCTCCCAAGACATCACGGACTTTGGCGTCGCGGTGTCGGATCAGGATGCCGATCAGATCCGAACCGCAGGTGATGCCATCGACCGGCTCGGACTGGTCTGGCTTGGGCTCACGAACCAGTTGACCGTCGCCGTAGCTCCTGCGCTGGAAACGGTGGCCAATGCGCTTGCGAACGCCACGCGCATTGGCGGCATCTTCCAGACCAGCATCGCTTTCCTCGGCGATCACATCGGCGAGATTGCCAGCATCGCAGGAGCCTTTGCCACCTTCTTTGCCGGGCGCTTCATCGTCGCGCTGGGCGCAGCGGCACTGGGCGTCAGCGGGTTTTCCCTCTCCCTCACCGTTCTGAAAGGCGCGCTGATCCGCACGGGCATCGGGGCCTTGATCGTAGGGGCCGGGGAACTGGTCTATCAGTTTTCCAAGCTCGTCCAGGGGGCTGGCGGATTTGGCGCGGCGCTCGGGCTCCTCTCCGATCACGCCAGTGAAGTCTGGGACCGGATCGGCCTTGGCGTCGATGCTGTTGTCGCCAGCCTCAGCGCCAGTTGGTCCGGGATCACCGCCATCGTGGCCGATGCCATGCAGGGCGCGTTGGTGGCCGTCGTAGGCTTCGGTAATTCCGCGACCGGCGTGTTTCAGGGGGCGTTTGATGCGGTCAAAGCGATATGGTCGGCTCTGCCCTCGGCCATCGGCGATTTCGCGTTCCAGGCGGCGAATGGTCTGATCGGCGGTGTCGAGGCGATGCTGAACGGTGTCGTCACCCGGATCAACACCTTCATTTCCGGCCTGAATGCAGCACTCGACATGCTGCCCGATTGGGCCACTGGCGAAGGCGGCATTCAGATTGGCACCCTCGATCCGGTCACTCTGGGCAGGGTCGACAATCCCTTCGCCGGGGCTGCCACCGCCGCCGGTGCCGCCGCTGCCGACGCATTCAAAGCGGCAATGGGCAAGACCTACCTGGAGACGCCCGACCTCGGTCTCGGCACGATGGCCAGCGATGCCCGCGACCGAGCTACCGCTTATTCCGAAGCCTCCGGCATGCTGACCGACGCCGCGACACGGCCTCTCGCCAGTTGGCAGGCCCTGCAATCGGCGATGACGGCGGCCGGAACAGACGGCGCTGCAGCCCTTGATGCCGCGACAGCGGCTGCTGAAGGCACGACGGATGCACTTGATAGTGCGGGTCGTGCCGCCGGTGGCGCTGGGGCTGCGGGGAAAGCGGCGGGCGATGCCACAGCAGCCGGGGCAGACGCCGCAAAATCCGGCTGGGGCGCCGTAACCGCTGCCCTGTCTGACTATGCCAGCAAGGCCCGCGACATCGGCGCCGACGTCGGCCAAGCGCTGGTCGGGGCCTTCCAGAGCGCGGAGGATGCGGTGGGCGAGTTCGTGAAGACCGGCAAGCTGAACTTCGGCGATCTCGTCACCTCCATCCTGGCCGATCTCGCCAAATTGGCGGTGCGGAAATCCGTGCTTGGCCCCATTGCCGACATGCTCTCCGGCGCGCTGGGCGGAATTGGCGGCATCTTCGCGCCCGTCCTGCATTCGGGCGGGATGGTCGGCAGCACAGTGTCCGGTCGCATGATTCCAGCGCTGGCCTTTGCGGGTGCATCCCGGATGCACTCGGGAGGATGGGCCGGTCTGCGCCCGGATGAAGTGCCCGCCATCCTGCAAAAGGGCGAACGCGTGTTGTCGCGCCGTGAATTGGCCGCGCAAGGCGGATCGCAACAGGGCAACGGCGGTCAGAATATCGCCGTGACCATCAACGCAAGGGATGCGGAGAGCTTCCGGCAATCGCGCGTGCAGGTCGCCAGCGACATCGCCCGCGCGGTGGCTTTCGGCCGGAGGGCTTTCTGATGGCGTTCGATGAAGTGCGGTTCCCTGATATGATCAGCCGGGGTGCGCGCGGCGGGCCGCAGCGGCGGACCCAGATCGTGACGATG
>NZ_JAFCTX010000021.1:0-80341 GCF_049896245.1 Cypionkella sp. TWP1-2-1b2
GCGTTGTAAGAGCGCCAGTTCGTCGTGCGGTAGGTCGGAGGTGCAGGTTTGCTCATACCCTGCGACTAACACCTTGCAGTCACGCAGGGAATCCCTCACGATTTGTGCAACAGAGCCCCGTAACCGCGCCAATAAAGCATTCACATGCGCATCCAATTCTTCGGTGTCATTGCACCCACTGTCGAGCTTCCAGCAAGAAGAAGGCCGCCGCAAAATATGCCCGCGCCTCTGAAAACTGTCACCGGCTTTCCAACATTCTGTGGGCTCTAACCCAAGAATCCCTGTCATCTCAGTAGGATAAAACGAACCCACCGCACGGAAATATGCATACTCGCGATTCGTATCAGCCGAATTTGACAACGGTGTTCCTATTGCATAAGAATTTTCGGCTGATCTGCAGACCAAGCGTTGGGCAACCATCGTTTCTGATCATCGCCCCGCATCCATTCGATGCCAGCTGGGACCTCTGCACATCCCCGCCTCAAACCGGCACAAACGCACCCTTTGCGGGGTCGTATTGCTCCAACCCACCCTCGCCCGTATCGGTCCACAACCCATGCAGGGTCAAACGGTCATCCTCAACAGCGGCTTTGATGAAGGGGAAGGTCATCAGGTTTTCCAACGAAACCAGCACCGCCTCACGCTCTAGCGCGGGTTGTTGCAACTCGGGCGCCAAGCCGGAAATCCGTTGATAGCCGGGGCGCAGGATGTCCATCCAGCGGCCGACGAAGCTGGTTTTCTCTAACAATTCAGGGGCATGGCCGCAGCACATATCAAGGCAACCCTTGACCCCGCCGCAGTTGGAATGGCCCAGCACAACGATATGGGCGACGCCAAGGCTCATCACCGCATATTCCACCGTGGCCGAGGTGCCGTGATACTCGCCATCGGGGTTATGCGGCGGCACAAGGCCCGCGATATTGCGGTGGATGAAGAATTCGCCTTCGTCCGCGCCGAAGATAGAGGTCACATGCACCCGGCTGTCGCAGCAGGAAATCACCATGGCGCGCGGGTGCTGGCCACTGGCGGCCAAACGGCGATACCACGCCTTATTGTCTTGATATGTCGTGGCTTTCCAGCCCTGAAACCGTTGCACCAGATAGTTTGGCAGCGCGCGAATGTGGTTCATGGTGATCCTTCTCGGCTCGGGCTCGGCTTGGTTCTTGCCCGTCATTATGCTGCAATCGCAGAAAATTCGAGGGATTTCTTTCCGCCGCAGCAACGATTTCTTCAGCACGGTGGCGCAAAGTGGCGATGGGTGTGTCGGAGGGTGTTATGGAAAAAGTGGTGGCTTTGCGGCCAAAGGAACGGGTGCGGCAGGATGCCGAGCCGATTGCAACGATTTATCGGAATTTGGGCACTTCGGGCGGCGAACAGGTGGTCACGCGGGCACTGGGCGAGCTGGCGCTGACGATGGCCGGGTTGGCGGCCCAAGTGCGCGCGCATGAGATGGGCGATCTGTTGCGGCAGCTGCGCCGGTTGCAACGCATGGCCGAGAATTTGGGGATGGTGTCTTTGGGCGTGGTGGCGGGGGATTTGCGCGCCTGCCTGGAGCGGGCGGATACTACGGCATTTGCCGCCGTCTGGGCGCGGCTGTTGCGGATTGCCGAGCGGTCTTTGGCCTCGGACAAGGCGCTGCTGGAGCAGTTGGATCAGACGCCGTTTTAAGGCTTTGGTTGGGGCCAAGTCGGGGGCCAAGTCGGGGGCTTGCGGCGGCGGATGGAAGCGGTAGGGTTTGCGCAGATTTGGAAGGATGCGCCGATGGGTCCCGCTTTTGCTGATGCTGATGCTGTGTCGCGCCCGCTCTATGTGGTGGGGGCCGAGGCGCTGGCTGGGTTTCTGGCAGGGCAGGATGCAGCGGTGCGCGGGTGGCTGACGGATGCGGGGTTTGAGGCATCTTTGAGCGATCTGCGGTTGATCCCCGGAGCGGATGGCGTGGCTGCGGCGGTGATTGGGTATGGCAATTCTAAGGCCCGCGCGCGGCAACGGTTTGCTTTGGCAAAGGCCGCGACTTTGCCCGCAGGCGCGTGGCATCTGGTGGGCGATCTGACGCAAGCGGCGCGCGATGAGGCGGCTTTGGGCTGGCTGTTGGCGCAGTATCGCTTTGATCGCTATCGCAAGCTGAAGGCTGCGGAACCTGCTGAATTGGTACTGCCCGAGGGTTGCGATGGCGCGCGTCTGCTGGCGATGGCGGCGGGCGAGTATCTGACCCGCGATCTGATCAACACGCCGGCGCAGGATATGGGGCCGGAGGAGTTGGAGGCAGCGTTTGTCGCTTTGGCCGGTCGGTTTGGCGCACGGGCCAAGGTGGTGAAGGGCGCGGCGCTGCTGGAGCAGAACTTCCCGATGATCCATGCTGTCGGGCGGGCCTCGCCGCGAGAGCCTCGGTTGTTGGAAATGCATTGGGGCTCTGCGGGGCCCAGCCTGACGTTGGTGGGCAAGGGCGTGTGTTTTGACACCGGCGGGCTGAACATCAAGACCGCGGGCATGGCGCTGATGAAGAAGGATATGGGCGGGGCAGCCACGGTGATGGGACTGGCGCAGATGATCATGCAACTGGGCCTGGCCGTCAGGTTGCGGGTGATCGTGGCGGCGGTAGAGAATGTCATCGCGGGCAATGCGTTGAAGCCGAAGGATATTCTCACCTCGCGCAAGGGGCTGACGGTAGAGGTGAATGATACCGATGCTGAAGGCCGGCTGGTGCTGGGTGATGCCTTGGCTTTGGCGACCGAAACCCCGACCGATGTGCTGATCTCGATGGCGACGCTGACCGGGGCGGCGCGCACGGCGCTGGGGCCGGATCTCGCGCCCTATTACACCGATGATGCGGCGATGGCGCAGGCCTTGGAACACGGCGCACAAGAAACCTTTGATCCGGTCTGGCGGTTGCCGTTCCACACGCCCTACGAGCCGATCATCGAACCCGGCATCGCAGATCTGGATAACGCACCGGGCTGGGGTTTTGCCGGATCGGTGACGGCGGCGCTGTTCCTGAAGCGCTTTGCCGATCACCCGCGCTATATGCACTTTGACATCTACGGCCACACGCCTGCCGATGCGCCAGCGCGGCCAAAGGGCGGCGTTGGCCAAGGCGCGCGAGCCATTCTCGCCGGACTTCCCGCCATGTTGGGGCTGTAAGATGGACCGTCGCCTGACCCCCGCCACCGCCCGCGTCGCCCATATCACGATGAAGGGTCAAATCGACGCGCCCCGCTTCACCGAAGGCGAGAAACGCCGCATTGCCATGCCCTTGGTCGATCTGCTGCGAAGCCCCGGTGGGGCGCGGGACCGTCAGGTGCTGCTGGGCGAAACCTTTACCGTCATTGACCATCAAGACGGCTATGCTTACGGCTTTGCGGCCAAAGATGGCTATTGCGGCTGGCTGGCTGAGGCAGCATTGGGCGAAGGCCCCAAGCCCACGCATTGGATAGCCACCCCCGGCACGCATCTCTATCCCGAACCCCGTGTGCAAGCGCCCGAAATCGCGGCGCTGAGCATGGGCGCGCAGGTTGCGGTGCTGACGCAGGGCGCGAAGTTCACCGAAACCAGCCAAGGCTTCATCCCGACGCCGCATCTGCTGCCGCTGGGCCAATACCACAAAGACCCGATCAGCGTCGCCGAAGGCTTTCTTGGCGTGCCGTATCTCTGGGGTGGCAACAGCCGCGCGGGGATAGATTGCTCGGGCCTTGCGCAAACCGCCCTGCTCGCTTGCGGCATCCCAGCACCGGGGGATTCCGATCTGCAACAAAATCTGGGCCATGACATCCCAGAGGGCGAGGCGCTGCGGCGGGGTGATCTGCTGTTCTGGAAAGGTCATGTCGCGTTGGTGGTCGACTCCACGCGATTGATCCACGCCAATGGGCACACGATGTCAGTGGCTTATGAAGATATCAACGCCTGCATCGCGCGCGTGCTGACAGCCGAGGGCGCTCCGGTCAGCCATCGGCGCAGACTCTAGGTCATCCTCTCTGCTCAAATATCCCGGGGTCCGGGGCTGGCCCCGGGGGTTAGCCATCCAAGGGACCTGAACAAACCTTATCCCACGATTTTTGCGCGAAAAATCGAGACCGCTGGTCACTCTACCGGACGGATCAGCTTCTGCTCTAACACCCGCAAAACCCCCGCCAGATCATGGCCGCGGCGCAGGATAAAACCGTCCATGCCGACCACCGCATACATGCCCTGCTTGGCCCGTAGCTTCGGGCGCTTTTCGATCCGGTACAGTGGGAATTCGGCGGTGCGGCGGAACACCGAGAACACCGCCGCCTCGCGCAGAAACGACAAGCCGTAGTCGCGCCATTCGCCCGCCGCGACCATCTGGCCATAAAGCCGCAAAATCGCGCCAAGCTCGTGGCGATCAAAAGTAACCTGATCCGGCAGGGGCTCTGGCGTAAGAAAAGGGGTCGGCGTTTGCACCGTCATGACGAAAGCTTACCCGAGGCCCGTCTCAAATCAACCCCGCAAATCACCCCCCTGCAAATCAATGCTAGCTCAACCCCAGCGCGAAAAAACCTCGCAACGTTGGGAACTCGCGCCCCGATTTTGCCACCACAATACCCGTAAATGGCCGCGCGGCTTGCGTATTGCCGCCGCGTTCGGGCGGCATAAAGAACGGGCTACAGTGAACCTAAACCGGTGGAGCAGGTCTTTGCCCCCGCCCAGCTTGCTTCACCGGCGCTGTCGCAACAAAAGGCCTCTGTCGCAAGATAGGGGTCTTTTCCATGTGCAGCAGCACGGTAAAATTCGAGCCCGCCCACGCAAAAAATCTGGTTTCATGACGCTTCACCACAACATATTGTGGAAATTCGCCTCAAATGCGCTCAAAACCACAAGTGGTTCCCAGCGGGGAAGGCTGCCGCGCTTGGAAAGCCGCCCCACGAAACAGCTGTCAGACGCGGTTACATAAACCCCGAGGCCAGCCGCAACTCACCCACCGTCAGACCCCGGCAGTTGATCTGCGGCGCGGGCAGCCGCTTTTGCGCCATCGGATGCGCGGCATCCAACACGCCAAGCTGCGCCAAGATCGCCACCAAAGCGGCTTCCGAGGCGCGGGAATTGCCGTCCTCGATCTTCAGCGCAATGCCAAGCTTCTTCTCGGGGATGATCGCCACGAACACCGCCTCCGCCCCGGTCTTGATCGCCACACGCCCGCCCATCGCGCGCATCAATTCGGTGCAAGCCCGGCCCTCACCTGCGACCAACTCGGGATACGCCGCCATAGACCGCGTCAAGCGATGCATCGCCCGCTCCCGTGCAGGTCCGGTCTCATCAGCAGAGGCGAATTTCGCCATGCCTCTGGCCAAGCCCGCGACGGACATCGCGAAATTCGGGGCGGAACAGCCGTCGATGCCATAGCCTGCGCTGGCCTCCCCGGTGACCTCCTCGGTCGCCGCCTTGATCGCCTTTTGCACCGGGTGGTCAAGTTCGACATATTCCGGCCCGGCTTTCAAATGCCGGGTGGTGGTGAGAAATCCTGAATGTTTGCCCGAACAGTTGTTGTGCAACTGGCAGGGGGCTTCGTGGCCCAAAATCAGCCGGTCGCGCTCGGCCCGGTCATAGGGCTCATGCGCGCCACAGCGCAGGTCAGGCTCGCCCAGACCCAGATCGGAAAGCCAGCGGCTGGCCATGTTGACATGCAAAGCCGCACCCTGATGGCTGGCGCAGGACAAAGCGATATGGGCATCACTTAAGCCCGCCGCATCGGCAGCACCTGATTCCAGCAAAGGCAGCGCTTGCAACATCTTGCAGGACGAGCGCGGAAAGATCACCCGGCCCGGATCGCCCCAAGCCTGCACCACCTCGCCGTTCTCATCGCAGATCACCGCATGGCCGCGATGGGTGCTTTCCAGCAACCCGCCGCGCCAAAACTCGACCATTTCCGCTGCAGCCATGGCATCCCCCCGTCACATATGCGCGATTTTCTGCCCGTATCGCCCCGGCAGGGCTTTCATGGACCTGTGTTTTTCGGTTATGCATGGCATATCGAGTGAATGTGCCCCGCGCTACCGAAAAACCGCACCTGAAGCGGAGTTGGGCGGGCAGAGGCAAAGCGGCTTGGAGGCTGAATAAAAAATGACAAGCTGGATGACGCGCGCGCTAGGCGTGACGATGATTTCCATGACAGGGTTTGCGGCACTTACCCCTGTGGCGATGGCGCAAGAATCCACCAATCGCGTCGCCACCATGACGGATTGGAGTGTTTTCGCCGACAAGAACCCCACCGAATGTTGGGGCGTGTCCAGCCCGAAGGAAACCGTGAATACCAAAGATGGCAAGCCTGTCTCGGTGCGGCGCGGTGATATTTTGCTGTTCGTCACCTTCCGCCCCGGTGTGAATGGTGAGACCTCGTTCTCGGGCGGCTATCCGTTTGCGCCGGGGTCAACAGTGAAACTGGATGTCGATGGCACCGCGTTTGATCTGTTCTCGGATGGTGAATGGGCTTGGCCGGGAACCTCTGAGGATGATGCTGCGATTCTGGCTGCGCTGAAAAAAGGCACCACGGCGGTGTTGACGGCGCGTTCGGCCAAGGGCACCCAGACCAAAGACAGTTTCAGCCTGCGCGGCTTTACTGCGGCGATGGACGAAGCTGCCAAGCAGTGCAAATAAGCGCCTGATCCGACCGAACGTCAGGTCAATTCACGTTTTCGCAACCGGGGCCGCGCGCCTCGGTTGTTTGCATTTGGGGTTGTTGTTCGCATTTTCGTGAGTGCGGTTGATTTTGTTCTTTATATGTTCTATATCTGAAGTCCACAACCAAGCCGAATCTGAAGTCCAGAACCAAGCCGAGGTGATGATATGGAAGACACCACATTTGCCATCGCTGCGACCGAACGGCAGTTGTCTTACGCGCGATCATTGGCGCAGCGCAATGGCGTCAATCTACCGTGGGAGGTGCAGCTGGATCGCCGCAGTCTCAGCGCCTGGATCGACGCGCAGGCCAAGATGCGGCCGATGGAGTCCGATGGCCGTCCGACCTCAAAGCAGGTCGCCTTTGCCGAGAAAATCGCCCGCATCAAGCGCCGCGCGGTGCCTGATGAGTGTTTTCGCGATCGGATGCTGTTGTCGCGCTGGATCGACAGCAATCGGTAAGCGGCGGGGTTAGCGTAAACAGGTCGGAAACGGCATGGAAACCGTGCCATTTCATCTGTCTACCTGCGATGTTTCAGAATATGCATCCATTGCCCCGCACTTGCGCCGAAGATATGCAGGGGCACCTCTTTTGCATGGAATCTGCCGCAATGACCCAAGCCCTGAAACCCGCCCGCATCGCCTTTATCAAAGCCCGGTGGCATGCCGAGATCGTCGACCAAGCCCACAAAGGCTTTGTCGCAGAGGCGCAGACCCTGCTGCCGGGGGCGAAGATTGACGCGTTTGAGGTGCCCGGCGCTTTTGAGATGCCGCTGGTGGCGAAGAAACTGGCGCAAACCGGGCGCTATGATGCGATTGTCGCGGCGGCTTTGGTGGTGGATGGCGGGATTTACCGGCATGATTTCGTGGCAGGCGCGGTGGTGACCGGGCTGATGAATGTCGGGCTGGACACTGGCGTTCCGTGCTTTTCGGTTTCCCTCACCCCGCACAACTTCCAGCCGGTCGATACGTTGATCGCCTATTATACCGCGCATTTCGTCAAGAAGGGCGCGGAAGCCGCCCATGCGGTGCAACAGATTTTGGCGCTGGACGCGCAACTGGCAGCCGTCAAAGTCTAAGCTCTTTGCGGCGACCGCTATTGGGCTGAAACTGCGCATGCATTGCGTGGTTTCGTTTTGCCCGCGAATCCCCTATATCGGTCGCTTCAAAGCCCAAGGACTTCGCCATGACGCCCGCCCCGATTTCTGCCGCCCCGATCACCCAAGACGTGCTGACCATTCCGCGCAAAACGCCTAAGGGTGGCAAGCCCAATCTGGTTGGCATGACCCGCGACCAGATGCGCGCGGCACTGATTGCGGCGGGCACGCCTGAAAAGGCCGTGAAGATGCGGCTGGGGCAGGTTTGGCAATGGATCTACTTCTGGGGCGTGCGCGATTTTGACCGCATGACCAATCTGGCGAAGGACTATCGCGCGCTGCTGGCCGAACATTTCGTGGTCGAGGTGCCCGAGGTCGTCACCAAGCAGGTCTCGACTGATGGCACCCGCAAGTATCTGGTGCGCATCGCTGGCGGGCATGAGGTTGAGGTGGTCTATATCCCCGAAACCGACCGAGGCACGTTGTGCATCTCCTCGCAAGTTGGCTGCACGCTGACCTGCACCTTTTGCCACACTGGCACGCAAAAGCTGGTGCGCAACCTGACGGCGGCAGAAATCGTAGGCCAAGTGATGCTGGCACGCGATGACCTTGGCGAATGGCCCAATCCGGGGGATCGCAATGTTGAGACTCGGCTGGTCAGCAATATCGTGCTGATGGGCATGGGCGAGCCTTTGTATAATTTCGAAAACGTCCGCGATGGCATGAAAGTGGTGATGGACGGCGAAGGCATCGCCTTGGGCCGCCGCCGCATCACGCTATCAACCTCTGGCGTGGTGCCAGAAATTGCCCGCACCGCCAATGAAATCGGCTGCCTGCTGGCGGTCAGTTTCCACGCCACCACCGATGAGGTGCGCGATGTGCTGGTGCCGATCAACAAGAAATGGAATATCGCAACGCTGCTTGATGCGTTGCGCGACTATCCGAACCTGACCAATTCGGAACGCATCACCTTTGAATATGTCATGCTGGATCATGTCAACGACAGCAAGGAAGACGCCTACCGCCTGATCGAGTTGCTGCGCGGCATCCCGGCCAAGGTCAACCTGATCCCGTTCAACGAATGGCCGGGCGCGCCGTATAAGCGATCATCCGGCAACCGGATTCATGCCTTTGCCGATATTCTGCACAACGCGGGTTTCTCCACCCCGATCCGCACCCCGCGCGGCGAGGATATCATGGCGGCCTGTGGGCAGCTGAAATCTGCCACCGAAAAGCAACGCAAATCGGCGCTGAAAAACGCGCCGAAAGCCACTGCCGCTGAGTAAAATCGCCGCAGCTCGCCGAATTCCGCCGATTGTGTCAACACAATGGAACCTTGCGACAAGTTTACGCTTCACAGCAGACCGCGCTGGCGTCATGATGCGACAACCGTTAACGAAACAGCAACGACGGTCTGGCATCATCGCTGGACCCAATCAACACAAGGCGCTTTTCAGGCGCTGCGGCCTTCCGGTGGCGAACCGGGCGAGCGTTGGGGCGCTTTTGATGACAGAGACTGATCTGGCCGAACAGGCCCCGGTGTCGCACCGCTCTGCCAAAGAGTGGGTGCTGGTTTTGGCGAAATATCGCGAGCCTTCGACGTTCCGTTCGGTGTTTGAGTTGGCGGCGACGCTGGTGCCGTTCGTGATGCTCTGGGGCTTGGCTTGGGTGTCGCTTGAGATCAGCTATTGGCTGGCCTTCGTGATCGCGGTGCTGAACGGGGTGTTTCTGGTGCGGATCTTCGTGATCCAGCATGATTGTGGCCATGCCTCGTATTTCTCCAGCCGCACCGCGCAAGATTGGGTTGGGCGCTGTCTGGGCGTGCTGACGCTGACGCCCTATGATGTCTGGCGGCGTACCCATTCGATCCACCACTCGCATCACGGCAATCTTGATCAGCGCGGCATCGGTGATGTGCTGACCTTGACGGTGGAAGAATACCGCGCTCGCAGCAGGGTGGGGCGGTTTTTGTACCGGCTGTACCGCAATCCGGTGGTGCTGTTCGTGTTGGGGCCAAGCTATCTGTTCATCCTGCAAAACCGCCTGCCGTTCGGACTAATGAACAAAGGCTGGCGCTATTGGACTTCCGCGATGGGCACCAACGCGGTGATCGCCATCGGGGTGGGGCTGATGATCTGGCTGGGCGGTTGGATGCCGCTGTTGCTGATCTATCTGCCGACTTCGGTGATTGCGGCGACGATCGGGGTCTGGCTGTTCTATGTCCAGCACCAGTTTGAGGAAACCCATTGGTCAAAAACCGAAGACTGGCAGCTGCATGAGGCCGCGCTGGAAGGCTCGTCGCATTACGTGCTGCCGCAACCGCTGCGCTGGTTCACCGCAAATATCGGTATCCATCATGTGCATCACCTGTATAGCCGCATTCCGTTCTACCGACTGCCAGAGGTGTTGCGCGACAATGCCGATCTGGCAGAGGCTCAGCGTTTGACGATTTGGGAAAGTTTCCAGTCCGTGAAGTTGCATTTGTGGGATGAAAAACTACAAAAGCTTATGTCGTTCCGAGAGGCGAAACGACTGTACGGAAGGGCTTGAACCTATGAGTGAAGATATTCGGCTGACGGCGACCGATGGCTTTGTCTGTGATGCCTATGTGGCACGGCCTGCGGGTGTGCCAAAGGCGGGCATTGTGGTGGTGCAAGAGATTTTCGGCGTCAACGCCCATATCCGCAGCGTGGCGGATCGCTATGCAGCCGAGGGCTATCTGGCCGTAGCGCCTGCGCTGTTTGACCGCGCCGAGCCGGGGTTTCAATCTGGCTACCAACCCGAGGATATGCCGCGCGCTTATGCGATGATCGGCAAAGTTTCCAGCGGGCCAGCCTTGCTGGATATTGCCGCAGCGGTGGCTTTTGCGGCTGAGGCGGGCAAGGTTGGTGTCGTCGGCTTTTGTTGGGGTGGCACTTTGGCGTGGTCGGCGGCGGCAGATTTGCCGGGGCTTTCGGCGGCGGTCGGCTATTACGGTGGCGGCGTGTTGGGGCTGACGGATTTGCAGCCAAACTGCCCGACAATTCTGCATTTCGGGGCGCAGGATGGCCATATCCCGGTGGACAAGGTGCGGGAATTTGCAGCGTCGCGGCCTGAATTGCCGATCTTCATCTATGACGCCGACCACGGCTTTAACTGCGATGCGCGTGGGTCTTATGACGCGACTTCGGCCAAGTTGGCACAAGAGCGGACTTCGGCGCATTTCGCCAAATATCTGGCGGCCTGATCGTTAAACGCCCCGGCTTCGTCCGCAAGGTGTGGCAATCGGTTAACCCGCGCTTAACCATCGGCTGCGATGCTGAAGCGATGGAGATGCATGAAATCATTCTAAAACTGTCCGAAACAACCTTCGCTGCGCTTTCAAGCGTGGCGAAGGCGGAAGATGTAAGCATCGGCCAAGTGATCCGCGATGCGATCAACCGTGATCTCAGCCGCCGCGAGAAAGCGAAGACGCCTGTAAGGGCGGATGAGCGGCTCGTCGCTCCCTTGCGGGCGCTTCTCGCTGATGACTTCGCCTATGCGCGAGATTGGGATGATCTGATGCATCGGCTGCGCAAAAAGGGCTACCGGCTGGCCGAGGCGGGCGGCGGTTTGATCCTGCAAAATCACGCCTCCGGCCAGCGCTTGTGCAAAGGCTCCGAGCTGGGCTACAGCTACACGCAACTGCTGCGCAAATTCGATGCGCCGTTTCCCGGTCACGCCCACAACGCCCTGCTCAACCGGATACGTTATGAGACTTCGAGTTCGCCCGCTCACGATATGCGTTGACGCCGCGGTTTCACCTTGCCCACGCCAACTGCCCGCGGCTTTTGCAGCGACAGCACCGCCAATGCTGCAATCAGGCACATCATTCCAGCGACCTGCAAGGCGGGCATATAGGTCATCAGATCATCCCGGATCGCCCCCGCACCGTAAGCCGCTGTGGCCGCGCCAATCTGGTGGCCCGCGAAAATCCAGCCAAAGGCGAGGTTGGCTTTGTCGCGAATAAAGATATCTTGACGCCCCGTGCCGCGTCGATAGATACCACGGCGACGAAGCTTGGCGTTTTGGGCCAGGGTTTTTCGTGCGTTTCAGACCAGCCCGGCGAGGACGATGCGTTTTGGTGACGGCAGATGAATAGGCAAGCGAGCCCCCCGCACAGGTTTGCGGATCTTTCTGCGCGGCACCCGGCAGAAAAGAAGGCAATTCCAGCTTTCGCCGCTTTGCTGGAACCAAATCAACCGCCGCTTCCCCGCTTTGCGCCTGTACGCGCACGCCCAAGCGCTATCTGGGCCAACATTCTTGGATATTTTGACCGTTTGGCACTGCCCCCGCTGGTACGCGCGGGCGAAAATTGCCAGATAGCAGCAGCCCATCTTGAAGGAAGCCGATGATGACCACCAGCACCTCCGCCGTAACTGGCGCCGCGAACGGCCTTTCCGCCAGCACGCTGACGCATTTGCAGCGGCTTGAGGCCGAAAGCATCCACATCATGCGCGAAGTGGTGGCCAATGCCGAAAACCCGGTGATGCTGTATTCGGTCGGCAAAGATTCGGCTTGCATGTTGCATCTGGCGAAAAAAGCCTTCTATCCGGCACCGCCGCCGTTCCCGTTGTTGCATGTGGATACGACATGGAAATTCCGCGCCATGTATGAGATGCGCGCCCGCGCCGCCCAAGAGGCCGGGATGGAGTTGATCGTCTACCAGAACCCCGAGGCGTTGGAAAAAGGCATCAACCCGTTTGATCATGGCCCGATGCACACCGATATGTGGAAGACCGAAGGGTTGAAGCAGGCGCTGACCAAGTATAATTTCGATGTGGCCTTTGGTGGCGCGCGCCGGGATGAGGAAAAATCCCGCGCGAAAGAGCGGGTGTTCTCGTTCCGCTCGGCCAACCACCGCTGGGACCCGAAAAACCAGCGGCCAGAACTGTGGAAGCTGTATAACACCCGCAAATCCAAGGGCGAAAGCATCCGCACGTTCCCGATTTCAAACTGGACAGAATTGGATATCTGGCAATACATCCATCTGGAAGGCATCGAGATCGTGCCGCTGTATTTCAGTGAAATGCGCCCCGTGGTCGAACGCAACGGCCTGTTGATCATGGTTGATGATGACCGGATGCCGATGGCCCCCGGTGAAGTGCCGGAAATGAAATCGGTGCGCTTCCGCACTTTGGGCTGCTACCCGCTGTCAGGCGCTGTGGAATCTGAGGCCCGCACCTTGCCCGAAGTCATTCAGGAAATGCTGCTGACCACCACGTCAGAACGCCAAGGCCGTGCGATTGACCATGATCAATCCGCCTCGATGGAGAAGAAGAAACAAGAGGGGTATTTCTAAATGACCGCCAATATGAATACCCAAGTGGACCCCATCTACGTCACCGACCAGTTGATCGCCGACGACATTGACGCTTATCTGATCAAGCACCAGCACAAAACCATGCTGCGGTTTATCACTTGCGGCTCGGTCGATGATGGCAAATCCACCATGATCGGGCGGCTGCTGTATGACAGCAAGATGATCTTTGAAGACCAGCTTGCGACGCTGGAGCGTGACAGCAAAGCCTCTGGCACCCAAGGCCAGGACATCGACTTTGCGCTGCTGGTCGATGGTCTGGCGGCAGAGCGTGAGCAAGGCATCACCATCGACGTGGCCTATCGTTTCTTCGCCACCGACAAGCGCAAGTTCATCGTCGCTGACACGCCGGGGCACGAGCAATACACCCGCAACATGGTGACCGGGGCTTCCACCGCCGATCTTGCCGTGATCCTGATTGATGCCCGCCAAGGCGTGCTGACGCAGACCCGTCGCCATTCTTACCTGGTGAAGCTGCTGGGCATCAAGAACGTGGTGCTGGCCGTCAACAAGATGGATCTGGTCGGCTACTCCCAAGAACGCTTCTACGAAATCGTCAAGGATTACAGCCATTTCGCCAAGCAGATCGGCATGACCAATTTCCTGCCAATCCCGATTTCCGGCCTGAAGGGTGAGAATATGATCACCCGGTCAACGGAAATGCCATGGTACACCGGCCAGACGCTGATGGAACATCTGGAAACCGCGCCCGTCAACGACGCGCGGATGCTGGATGTGCCGTTCCGCATGCCGGTGCAATGGGTCAACCGTCCGAACCTTGATTTCCGCGGCTTTGCGGGCCAGATCGGTGCGGGCATCATCAAACCCGGCGATGCAATCCGCGTGCTGCCTTCGGGCAAGACCACCACGGTGAAATCCATCGTCACCTATGACGGCGATCTGGATCAGGCGATTGCCGGCCAATCGGTGACTCTGACCTTCGCCGATGAAGTCGATTGCTCACGTGGTGACGTGATCGTCAAGGCGGACGAGCCTTGCGAAGTGGCGGATCAGTTTGAGGCCACCTTGGTGTGGATGGACGAACATGAAATGCTGCCGGGGCGTCCGTATCTGCTGAAAATCGGCACTCAAACCGTGACCGCCACGGTGACAGAGCCGAAATACGAGGTGAATATCAACACATTGGAACACCTCGCCTCGCGCACTTTGGGGCTGAACGCGATTGGTGTCTGCAACCTGTCGATCGACCGCGCCATCCCGTTTGAGGCTTACGCTGTCAACCCTGACCTTGGCGGTTTCATCCTGATCGACCGGATGACCAACGCCACCGTCGCCGCCGGGATGATCCATTTCGCTTTGCGCCGCAGCCAGAATATCCATTGGCAGGCGGTGGATGTAGACCGTGACGCGCATGCCGCGCTGAAAACCCAGAAGCCCGCCGTGGTCTGGTTCACCGGACTTTCGGGGTCCGGTAAATCGACCATCGCCAATCTGGTCGAGAAAAAGCTGCACGCTTTGGGCAAGCACACCTTCCTCCTCGATGGCGATAACGTCCGCCACGGTTTGAACCGCGATCTGGGCTTTACCGATGCCGACCGGGTGGAAAACATCCGCCGGGTGGGTGAGGTTGCCAAGCTGATGACCGATGCGGGTCTGATCGTGCTGACCGCCTTCATCTCGCCGTTCCGCTCTGAACGCCGGATGGTGCGCGATCTGATGGCGGGCGGCGAGTTCATCGAGGTCTATGTCGATACCCCCTTGGCGGTGGCCGAAAGCCGCGATGTGAAGGGGCTGTACAAGAAGGCGCGCGCCGGTCAGTTGAAGAACTTCACCGGCATTGACAGCCCCTATGAAGCCCCGGAAGCCGCCGAAATCGTGGTCAACACCACCGATTTGGCGGCAGAAGCAGCGGCTGACCGTATTGTCGAGGCATTGCTGGCGCGTTGATTAGTGTGCATTGAACGCAAAGGCCGGGATCACTCCCGGCCTTTTGCATTTGAGGTAACCCTAGGCCAGCACCCTTCTGCGCGCCAATAACAGCAGGAAATAACTGCCACCCAGAACAGCCGCCACCGATCCGGCAGGCAGTTGCGAGGGGTACAGCACAATTCGACCCAACCAATCCGATAGCACCATCAGCGGCGCGCCGGCAATCGGGGCCACGATCAACTGATCCTGCATCCGCCGCGCCCCCAGCAACACCGCCAGATGCGGGCCGACGAGGCCGACAAAACTGACCGGCCCCATAAACGCCGTCACCGCTGCCGTCAGGCCCGCCGCGAGCAGCATCAACCCCCGCCGCGCCGGAACCAGCGCCAAACCCCGCCCCATCGCAATGCCGTCGCCCGCGCCGAGCAGGGTCAGCGGGCGCAAAGCCAGCGCGGCCAAGATCAGCCCCACGACTGCACAACCCATCAAACCCAATGCCCGCGCGGCGTCGATGCGGTAGGTCGATCCGCTCATCCAGCCCAAGATCGCAAAGGTCTCTGCCGTGCTACCCGCCATCGACAACCGCACCAGCGCATCAAGGCCCTCGCCCAGCGCAATGCCGATCAATGCCAACGCTGCCGGGGCATGAGAATGTCTGCGCCCAAACCACAACACCAACGCCAACGCCGCGCCACACGCCGCCAGTGCCACAGGCAGACGTGCTGCATGGATCGAACCACCCGTCAGCAAAGCCACCCCCACCAAGGCCGCCACCGCCCCCGCCGACATACCCAGAATATCCCGGCGCGCCAGCGGGTTACGGATCAGCCGTTGCAGGATACAGCCCGCCAAGGCCATGCTCGCCCCAGCCGCTGCCGAGGCCAAAACCCGCGGCCAGCGCAGCGACAGCAGCATCGGATCAAACGACAGCGCCCAGCCGCTCTGCGTCACCCCAACGAAAAGCGTCGCGAAAACCAACCCCGCAAACCCAACGCCCAGCAGAACCGCCTGCCGCATCCCCACCCGCGCCGCCCCCGCAGGTAAAGGATGCACTGCGTGATCTTCCGCCCCCAGCTTGCGCCACAGCAGCCAGATCAGCGCCACTGCCCCGGTCAAGGCCGCAGTCGCTCCGGTCGGCACGATGTTGGCCACCAAGGCCTGCGATGCCAAGGCCAACACATCCGCCGCAATCAGGCAGGCAGCACCCAAAGCCGCCGAGACCCACAACTCAGTCCCTGCCCGCCGCGCGCCGATCAGCCGCGCCATGTTCGGGGCGACCAATCCGATGAAACCGATCATCCCCACCGCTGTGACAGAAACCGCCGCCAGATGCAGCGCCGCAAGCGCCGCCGCCAAAGCCACCGGCCACAAAACCATGCCGCGCCCGCCCGCCGCCTGCGCACCCAAGCGCAAAAGGCTCAGCGGCCGCACCAACAGCGCCGCAATCGCCACGCCGGGCAACAGACGCGGCAATATCCACAGCGCAGGTCCCCAACTGGTCTGCGTCAGATCGCCCGCGCCCCACAGGAACAAATGCTCGGTATAGGGGTTCGCCAGCAGCATCGCGGTGGCTGCCATTGAGCCGAACAAAAGGTTCACCGCCATCCCCGCCAAGAGCGCTTGCATCCCGACCAGACCGCGCGCACCCGTCACCGCCAGCACCCGCCAGCGCCACCCATTCCGAATGTCCCCCACCCGGCAGCACAATCGCTGCCAAAAATCAAGGCCAGCCAAGCGCCGGAAGACACCCCCATCGTCATCGGCGACACCAGCGCGTTCTGCGTCAACTGTTGCATCAGAGAACCCGCCAGCCCCAGCCCCAGCGCCGCGCCGACCAGCGCCGCCATCGCCAAACGAGGTAACGCGCCTTGCACAAACAGCGCATCGGCGAAATCTTGCGGCGCGGCCTTAGTCAAAAGCTGCGCCATACGCGCCACGGGCAGGTCAGCGCCCAATGCCAGATGGCTTGCGCAATGCGCCAATATCACCAGTACAGTAAGGGTAATTTTCGCCGTGGGATTCACTTGGCAACCGCCTCGGGAGGCACCGTCAGCAAGGCCGCCTCAAAACCGCGCGCCAGCCGAGTGATCGACAAAGCACCGCCATAACTCCACACCGGGCGCACATCCGCCAGTCGTCCCGCCTGCACGAACGGCAGAAACGCCCAGATCGGCGTCTGCCGCAGCGCCGCCCCAGCCATATCCGGGCCGATCGCCAGCACAATCCCGGTCTTGGCAGCCGCAAGGTCTTCGGCCTTCAGCAAGGTGATGCCCCAGCGACTTTTCGGCTGCGGCAATTCGGTGCTGAACCCCAGCCGATGCAGCACATAGCCCGGCATCAAATTGGCACCGTTGACAGAGGCCGAGGTCGCATCGTTCAGCCGCACCGCCGTGACCTTGGGCAAGGGCGCGCCAAAATGATCGGCCAAGCGCTTGGCGATGGCATGCAGTTCCAACTCTTGCGCCGCCAACTTCTGCTCCGCCAAGCCCCGCGTGCAAGTGAGAGTGCCAAGGCTGAGGAAAATCTCTTTCGCCGCCGTCGGGTTATCCTGCGTGATATCAAACGCCTGATAGACGACCACCGGGGCGATCTGCTCCAGCACCGGCACCAGTGCGGGATCAATATCGGCGGTGATGATCACATCCGGGTGCAGAGCGGCAAGGGCTTCAAGATTCGGCTCGGCGCGCAGGCCCAGATCGACGGCCGCCGCAGGCAGGGCGGGGGAAACCATCCAATCGGCATAGGCGGCAGGTTCGGCAACATCTGCGGGGATGATGCCAAGATCCAGCAGTGCCTCGGTCACCGACCAATCCAGCACCGCGATCTTCTGCGGTGGGGCGGCGAATGTCTGCGGACCACGACGGTCGATCACCGTCACCGGATCAGCAACGGCGGGCCCGACAAGAACAAACTGGGCGAGCAGACAAACGGCGGTGATCAAAACGCGCATCGGATTTCCTTAAGCCACCACGGCCAGCGGCAACTGGCCCGCAAGACCGGGCGCCACTTGCATCGGCACCGCGTAGAGCATCGACAGAATTGCAGGCGTCAGAAGCGCTTGCGGCGCGCCATCAAACGCAATCCGCCCCTCCCGCAACGCCACCATCCGATCAGCAAAGCGCGCGGCGAGGTTGACATCATGCAGCACCACGATCACCCGCCGACCCGTCGCATCGACCAGCCCGCGCAACAACCGCATCACCTCGTAGGCATGGCCGGGGTCCAAAGCCGAGGTCGGCTCGTCCAGCAACAAAATCGGCGCGTCTTGCGCCAACAGCATTGCGATATAGCCGCGCTGCCGCTCACCGCCCGACATGGTTTCGACCAGAGCCTCTGCGTGCTGCATCCCCCCGGTAGCGATCAAAGCGGCCTCCACCGCCGTGTGATCCTGCACCTGCCAGCGCCGCAAAGCCCCGCGCCACGGATAGCGGCCAAGCCGCACCAACTCCCCCAAGGTCAGGCCGGGAACAGGGGGCAGCCGCTGCGGCAGATAGGCGATCTGCTGCGCTAATTTGCGCTGACCGATGTCGGCTAGGGGTGTATCGTTGAGGAAAATATGCCCCGTGGTCGCGGTATCGGTACGCGCAAGCAGCCCCAGCAGCGTCGATTTGCCTGATCCATTATGCCCCAACACCACCGTCAGCCCTTCGCCGCCAAGCATCAGCTTGTCCAGCGCCAGCACTTCGCGCGCGCCATGCAGGCGGCGGATGCCCTCAAGCCTGAACATCACGCACCCAATAGCCGCTGATCGTGGTTTCACCCTTGGCCCAACCGCTTGCAGCGTTGAACTGCCCGCGCAAGCGCTGACACTGCGCACGTTCCCCGGCGATCCACAAATGCCGCCCGCCCGCCCGTCCCGCCGCTGGAAGTTTCATCGTCGCCAACCCGCCTTCCAAGCTGTCACCCGCGCTGCGGAACAACCAGCGCAGTTCCACGCCCGCCGGGCAAGCCAAGGGTTGCACCGCACTCGCATCCGGCACCAAGATCAACACCTGCCCCAGCGTATCGGGCGCAGCAGCTTCCAATATCCGCGCGATGGCAGGCAAAGCTGTCTCGTCGCCCACCAGCGCCAAATGCCGTGCCATCGGCAGATAGCCGCCACCCGGCCCAATCAGTCCCACCAAAGCGCCGCGCTGCACGCCTTCGGCCCAACGGCAAGTGCGACCCTCGCCATGCAGGAAAATATCGACCTCCAACCAGCCCGCCGCCGGATCAATCGCGCGGATGGTGTAGACAGGGTCGTGCAGTTTGTCGTCGCCTGCGGGCCAAACCGTGCGGCCCGCGTCCGACACCAAAGGCCAGACCGCCACGCGGCCCTCGGCCGGCAACAGCAGGCGCAAATGGAAGCCACTGATGGCAAAAGGTGCCAGATGATCCGCCGCAATCCGCAAGCGCACATAGCCCGCGCCGGGATGCGAGATCGCCAGCACCCGGCCCTGCCGAAAATTCGGCGGAGTTTGCAGCTTCGGCAAGGCGCGGTCCCAGATCAACCTTGGGCCAAGCGGGGCATCAAAACCCTCCACCAGCCCCGCGACCGCCTCGCGCAGCACGAACAGGTCGGTGGCGGACATCGCGGTGACACTGATCAGCATCGCCTGCTCGCCGGGGGCAAAGCTGAGACTGCCGCTGGTGAAGTTGACGCGCAGCCCACCTTGCGGCAGCGCAGCCGGATCAAACGCCGCATAGACCTCGGCCAGATGCGCCGCCAGTGCCCCCGGCGCATCCAGCACGCGGCCCGTCAGGGCAAGATCATCAGCGCGGATCATGCGGCGTGCAGATCGGCATAGCGACCGCCCCGCAGGCTTAGATCACCATGGGTTCCGACCTCCACAATCTGGCCCTGATCCATCACCACGATCTTGTCGGCATGGCGGATGGTCCCCAAACGGTGCGCGATGATAAACGTCGTCCGCCCTTCTGAGAGCCCATCCAAAGCCGCCTGAATTTCACGTTCGGTCTGGGTGTCCAACGCCGACGTCGCCTCATCCAAGATCAACAGAGGTGGGTTTTTCAGGAAAACCCGAGCAATGGCAACCCGCTGCTTTTGCCCGCCCGACAGCATCACGCCACGCTCGCCCACCACGGTGTCGAGGCCCTGTGGCAAGGCGGCAATCGTCGCCTCCAACTGCGCCGAAGCAGCGGCGGCGAGGATCTCGGCATCCGTAGCCCCCAGCCGACCATAGCCGATATTGTCGCGCAGAGTGCCGCTGAACAGGAATACATCCTGCGACACAATGCCGATCTGCGCCCGCAGGCTGGCGAGAGTCATGTCCCGCAAGGCGATGCCATCAATGCTGATCTGCCCCGAGGTCGGCTCGTAAAACCGGGGCAACAGCGCCAGCAAAGTGGTCTTGCCCGCGCCCGAAGCGCCCACAAACGCCACCGTCTGCCCCGGCTGCACCGTAAAGCTGACATCGCGCAGCACCGGGCGTGCGGGATCGTAGCCGAAGCTGACATAATCAAACTGCACAGCACCGCGCAGCGCAGGCGCCGCCACCGCACCCGGCGTGTCCACCACATCCGGCTTGGTTGCCATCAGATCGAGATACCGCCGGAACCCCGCGATCCCCTTCGGATACGTCTCAATCACCGAGGCGATTTTCTCCAACGGCCGGAAATACACGCCGACCAGCAGCAGGAACGCCACAAACCCCCCCGCCGTCAAAGTCCCGTTCAGCACAAAGCCCGCGCCCGCGACCATCACCATCACCTGCACCGCGCGCATACCGACATAGTTCAGCGTCGAGGAAATCGACATCACCTTATAGGCGTCCAGCTTGGTGCGGCGGTAACTGGCGTTATCTTTCGCAAACAACGCCCGCTCGTGGTCTTCATTACCAAACGCCTGCACCACCCGGATGCCGCCGACGTTTTCCTCTATCCGCACATTGAAATTCGCCACCCGGTCATAAATCGCCCGCCATGTCGCGGTCATCCGCCCACCGAAATACATCACCAGCAGCGCGGCCAGCGGCACGATCACCACCGTCATCCACGCCAAGGGCGCATGCACCGTCAGCATCAGGATAAACGCGCCCACAAAGGTCATCACCGCGACGATCAGATCTTCCGGGCCGTGGTGCGCAACCTCGCCAATATCCTCCAGATCGCGGGTGACACGGGCGATCAGATGGCCGGAATGCTGGCGGTCAAAATAGCCCCAAGACAGCCGCTGCAAATGGTCAAACGCCCGCCGCCGCATTTCGGTTTCGATATTGATGCCCAGCATATGGCCCCAGTAAATCACAATCGCCATCAGCCCCGCGTTCACCACATAAATCGCGCACAAAGCCACCGCGAAGATCACCGTCAGCGTCCAATTCCCCTGCGGCAGCAGCCAGTCGATATAGCCGCGCACCGCCAGTGGAAATGCCAGCTCCAGCAGGCCCGACACCACGGCACAGCCGAAATCCAGCCAGAACAGGCCCATCCAAGGGCGGTAGTATTCAGCGAATTGACGAAGCATGAAGCACTCTTTTCAGGAAAACGGCGGGCGTGGTTGCTGGGGCAACTTCGCGGGCTATGGCGGCAAGATCAACCCGCCCCCCTCATATCAAAACGTCTTGCGCAGGCTGATCGAGGCATTGCGCCCCTCACCGTAGAAGCACGAGAACCCGGTCTGGCAGGATGCCACATAGGTTTCATCGGTGACATTCGAAATCGCGAGATTGGCGGTCCAGTCATCGCCGAACTTATAGCTCGCGCCCAGATCGAACAACCTCACCTCCGGCACTTTCAGCGTATTGGCATTGTCAGCCCAACTTGCGCCAGACCAGCGCACGCCGCCCGTCAGGGTCAAACCTTCGACCTGCGCAGGCGACCATGCCAGCTTCAACGCGGCTTGATCCTCAACCGTCGCATAGGGGCGTCTTGCCGATCAGCGTAGCGTCCACATCATCCGTCACCGACACATCCAGCTTGGTCAAAGCGCCCGCCAGCACCAGACCCGGCGCAATCTCACCCCCGGCCTTCCAATTCGATCCCGCGCGAACGCACCGCGCCCAGTTGGAAATAGCTATAGCCCGACCCATTCCACTGCGATTGCGAGATGTTATTCCGGTTGATCTTGAACGCCGAGAAGGTCAGCAGGGTCTTCTCATTCGGCGCCCATTTCACGCCAAACTCAACCTGATCCCCCGTTTCCGGGCTGATAGAGTTGCCGTTCACATCGTTGACGATCTGCGGATTGAAATAGCTGCCAGCGGTCAGATAGGGCGTCACCCCATGCGGCATCACCTTGGCAATCCCGGCGCGCCAGCTGAACTCGGTGTCATTGCGCGACAAACCTGCCGCCTCCGTGGCATGGTTCACGCCCGTCGAGGTATCAATATAATCCATCCGCCCGTTCACCGTGGCAATCCAGCCATCGCCCCAACGCATCTGGTCTTGCAGATAAAGCCCCGCCTGTTTCCGGGTCAGCGTCTGATCAATACAGGGCGTGGTCGCAGGTTGTGCCGCGCCATAAACCGGATCGGTCACCGACAGCCCCGTCGCAGCGCCGGGCCAAGCAACCGAACCCTGCACCTGATCCATGGTAAAATATTTCAGATCCAGCCCGAACAGCACCCGATGCTCTGCGCCCCCGGTTTGCCAACTGGTTTCGGCATGGGTGTCGGTCAGAAAGCTTAGGCTTTCGGTGTGGTGCTGAAAGAAAATCCGCGACAGGGTGTTGTCGGCATCGGTCGGCGTGGGTGAAAACCCCGCATAGCCATAGGCGTAGACCGAACTTTCCGCCACATCCGCCCAAGACAGCCGGGTGGTGTTGGAAAGCGTCCAACCGCCCATATCCTTTTGCCAGATCGCCGTCGCCAGCTCCTGATCGCGGATATACGAATCCTCGCCCGGCTCGCCCGTGTTGAACTCGCGGTCGATCTTGCCGAACGGCGCATCTACCACCGAACCGACGTAAGGCAGCCAAGCGCCGCCCACATGATCTTCGTTCATCTTGGTGTAATTGAACAACAAGGTCAGATCGGACCCATCTTGCAGGGTCGAAGTCGTGCCCAAACCCACAATGCCGTGGAAGCCATTGTTGAACGCGCCATGGCCCGCGACATTCTCCAGCTTGCCGGTGAAGCGCAAAGCGGTGCCGCCCGCCGTCAGCGCGTTCTGGTCATAAGATGCCCAAGCCCGGCCGAAGTTATCAACGCCCAGTTCAACCGCACGGCTGTTTTCGCCCGTGGGCCGCTTGGTGGCATAGTTCAGCAAGCCGCCGGGGTTTGAGCCGCCATACAAAACCGAGGACGGGCCTTTCAGCACCTCAATCCGCTCGATCAGCAGCGGATCGACGAAGAACCCGCCGAAGCCATAGGAAAAATGCTGCAAGCCGTCCTGATACACGCCCGTCGCGGTGGCGGCAAAGCTGCGGATGAATTGCCAGTTGGTGTCGCTGTCATAGCCGTAAGGCTGGCCCACCACTCCCGCCACATAGGCCAAAGCGCCGTCGAGTTTGGCGGCATTGGTCGCGGCCAAAGTCTCGGCACTCACCACCGAAACCGACTGCGGCACTTCGCTGATCGGGGTCGCGCTCTTGGTCCCGGTCAGCGTCGCCGGATTGGCGGAATTTACCGGGCCAGTTGCCGTGCCTTCGCGTTGGCCCGTCACCACAATCGGCTCCAGATCAGTCGTAGTTTGCGCCATGGCCAGCTGCGGCAAGATGCAGGCGATCAGGGCGGTTTGGCCCAGCAGCAAAGCCAGACGGGAGCGTGAGCGAAGCGTAGTCATCAACATTTCCTAGGGTGATCGGGATCAGAGCGCGGGGCGCGCGAATTCCTGACTAAATAAGTAGAAATACCGCCATCGTCTTGCAGCATCCTGCTTTGAATTGCACAAACCCCGCTTCAAACCCGCTTCAATCATCCCGCATGACCCCGCCGCCACGCTGCCGGAGTCGTCCCCGTCACGCCGCGAAACGCCCGCGTCATATGCGCCTGATCAGCAAACCCCGTCGCCACCGCAATCTCGACCAAAGCCGCATCGCAGCTACCCAGCATCGCCTTGGCCGCCGTAATGCGCAGACCTTGCTGCCAGCCATGCGGCGTCTCACCAGTGCTGTGCTTGAACGCCCGCGCGAACCAGCTTTCCGACGGACCGATCTGCGCCGCCAATTCCGCCACCGACACCCTCGGCAACCGCGAAGCTGTCCCCCAATGCAGTGCCGACTCAACCCGAAACGGCCCAAACCGCAATCCCGCACGCGCAAACCGACTACTCGGCTTGGGGCATGTATCAAGCCGCGCATTGGGTGGTGAAGCTGGTGATGGTGTCGCTGACCTTCGCGTCTTTCGTCACTTGGACCGTGCTGGTGTTCAAGCTGATCGAACTGGCCGTCGCCCGTGGCCGCGCCCGCCGTTCGGTCCGCACGATCCACAACGCACCCTCGCTGGAAGCCGCCTCGGCGCAACTGTTCACCCAAACCGACCCCGCCGCCTTCATGGCGCAAGCGGCACTGATCGAATACCGCCGCTCTGATCCCGCCATCGCCGCCGCTGGCCCCGATGGAGTGAAGGAGCGCACCCGTTCGGTGCTGGACCGGATCGAGGTGCAGGCGGGGGCGCGCATCCGCAAAGGCACCGGACTTTTGGCCACCATCGGTGCCACCGCCCCCTTCGTCGGGCTGTTCGGCACGGTCTGGGGCATCATGAACGCCTTCATCGGCATCGCCGAAACCAAGACCACCAACCTCGCTGTCGTCGCCCCCGGCATTGCCGAAGCACTTTTGGCCACCGCCATCGGTCTGGTCGCGGCCATCCCCGCCGTGGTGATCTACAACCACTTCAGCCGTGAGATTGCCGCCTATCGTCAAAGCCTTGGCGATGCGGCGGCGGGGGTGGAGCGCCTGCTCAGCCGCGATCTCGATTTCCGCCACATCGCACCGGGGGCCTAAAGCATGGCGATGTCCACGCGTGGCGGCGGCGATGATCTGGAAGAAAATCACGAGATCAATGTCACGCCCTTTATTGACGTGATGCTGGTGCTGTTGATCATCTTCATGGTGGCAGCACCACTATCGACCGTCGATGTCCCGGTCGATCTGCCCGGCTCTAACGCCATGCCCGCCGACCGCGCGCCAAAGCCGATCTATCTCACCGTGCAAAAAGACCTGACCCTGTCGCTGGCCTCCGAACCCATTGACCGCGACAGCCTTGGCGCAAAGCTGGACAGTCTGACCAAAGCCGACCGCAACCAGCGCATCTATCTGCGCGCGGACGAGGCCGTGCCCTATGGCAAGCTGATGGCGGTGATGAACCTGCTCCGCGCGGCGGGCTATTTGCGTGTGGCTTTGGTCGGCATTGAAGGCGCAGCACCAGACCCCAATCCCGCTGAACCATGACCACCCAGCCCGGCCCCTCTGTCGATTGGCTGACCGCGCGCGGCGGGCATCACCCTGTGGCCTATGCCGCGAAATGGGCGGCGGCAGCTACTTCCGTAGCAGGCACAATGGCGGCGCTGGTGCTGCTGGTGCTGTGGCTTGACCAAGGCCCCGGCCGCGCAAATGCCCGCAACAATGCCGCGCGGGCAGCTTCCCCCCCGCCCCCAAAGGCCTGACCGACGCGCAATACGCCTTCACGCTGGCCGTCAGTTTCAAGAACTAGCCCCGCCGCAGCTTTCTGCCATTTCCAAATTAATCTGACGCCGATGTCACAACTGGGCACCCTGCCGCGTCATATCCTTGTATGATCAAAACAAGGGAAAGATCATGAAGATCGTGGCTATTGGCGGCACCGGGCTGATCGGCTTCAACACTGCAATAGACCTCAAAGCGCTGCCGCCGCGCGCCCGATTTCGGCGCCGTGTTGGATGACACTGCACCGATCCCCATGCCCACATCGCCCCGACCACCTTTGACAGCTACCGCGCACGCGCCTTGCTTTCAAAAACCTGATACAACCCACAAATGGAGCCTGACATGACCCCCCGCATGACCGACTATTTCAAACCGACCCACCCCGGCGTCAAGGCGATGTTCGCGCTGGAAGCTGCGATCAAAGCCAGCGGTTTGGAGGCCAAACTGCTGCATCTGGTGAAAATGCGTGCTTCGCAGATCAACCACTGCGCCTTCTGCCTGCATCTGCACGCGACCGAAGCCATGAGGGATGGCGAAGACCCGATGCGGCTGCATTTGCTGCCCGCGTGGCGCGAGGTTCCGCTCTATTCCGCCCGCGAACGGGCGGCGCTGGCTTGGACGGAAAGCCTGACCAATCTTGCCCAAACCGGGGCACCGGATGAAGATTACGCCGTCATCGAAGCCGCATTTTCTGCGGAAGAACGCCTGAACCTGAGCCTCGCTATCGGCGCGATCAATGTGTGGAATCGCCTCCAAACCGGTTTTCGCGCCAGCCCGGCGCTTGGCGCGCACAGCGATGCAGCCTGAGGCCACCAGCCTCTTTGAGACGCAGCGGCCCCGGCTGCTGCGCCTCGCTTACCGGATGCTGGGATCGCGCGCCGAGGCGGAAGACATTGTGCAAGATGCCTATCTGCGCTGGCACAAACGCGACCCGTCGCAGATCGACAGCCCCGCCGCTTACCTCACCCGCATCGTCACCCGGCTGTGCCTTGATACGATCAAATCCGCCCGCCACCGCCGTGAGGCTTATGTCGGCAGTTGGCTGCCAGAGCCGCTGACCGAGCCCGAAGACGACAGCCTGCGCGCCGACAATCTGACGCTGACCCTGATGCTGGCGCTGGAACGGCTGTCGCCGTTGGAACGTGCCGCTTTCCTTTTGTGCGATGTGTTTGAAACTCCCATCGCCGAGATCGCCCGCACCCTCAACCGCGACCCAGATGCGGTGCGGCAACTCGCCTCGCGCGCCCGCCGCCATGTACAATCCGAGCGCCCGCGCTACCGCGTTGCCCAAGAGGAAGGCGAAAAAATCACCCATGCTTTCTTCCAAGCCACCCGCAACGGCGATATCGCCGCGCTACAAACTCTTTTAGCGCAAGGTGTGACAATGCATTCGGATGGCGGCAGCAAAGTCTCGACTTTCCCGAAAGTCATCATCGGGCTGGCCAAGTTGCTCCGGCTGTTTGCCAGCCTGACCCGCAAGTATGGCCCATCCGAGCAGATGATCCGACTGATGTGGAACGACGGCTTGCCCGGCTATGTCAGCACCTACAACGGTGTGCTGCAAACCACCACGTTTGCGATCGACAATGGCCAGATCACCGCAATTTACCGCATCCGCAACCCCGACAAACTGGCGCGCCTGCCCGAGTCAGATTGGGCGCTGTCGGACTGGTCCAGTACGGATACGATACGTCCACACTAAGGCGCAGCTTTGCGCAAGGCCCGATTCATTTTGAAGCAGTCGCGACGGAAACCTTTCCGGGCGGCGTAAAAGAATTATCTTGCACGCAACCTTGTCACTGCTTGCGCTCCTCTCATTTTGCTTTGCCCAAGCCTCGCCCCCAATCAGTCTCGCCCAGTGTTGCCTTCAGAATAATCAAAAAACGGACCCTCTATGTCGCATCCCTCGCCCGCCCAAAGCCCGCGCATCGCTTTTCGGCGGTTTAGCCTTATCTCTTTGATCGCTCTGCTTTTGCTGACAACCGAGGTCACTGCGCAAACCCCACCGCGTGGCGCGCCACAGGGGCCGACCAGTGTCGGCACCGTCACCGTGCAAACCGTGGAAGTGCCCTATATCCGCACGTTGCCGGGCCGCGCTGTCGCCTTCGAGACCGGCGAGATCAGGGCGCGCGTCAGCGGCGTGGTGGAAGAAATCCTCTACGCCGCAGGTGACACGCTGAGCCCCGGCGATCCGATGTTCAAGATAGAGGATATCACCTATGTCGCGGCCTTCGCCTCGGCCAAAGCCGCCGTTGCAGGCGCAGAAGTGCAGGTCAAAACCACCCGCGCCACGGTGGATCGCTACAAGACACTACAAGGCAACGCAGTCAGCCAAGCCGATCTGCAAACGGCGCAAGCTGCCGCCGCCTCGGCAGAGGCCGGTTTTGCCGCTGCCAAGGCTACACTGGATGTCGCCCAAATTGATCTGGATCGCACCATCGTGCGCAGCCCGATCACCGGCATCGCGGGCATATCAAACGTCTCGATCGGCGCATTGGTCACCGCGAACCAAACCGATGCTTTGGCGACCGTCACACGGCTGGACCCAATCTATATTGATGTCAGCGATTCCAGCGCAGGCATGCTGCGCATCCGCGCACAGATCGACGATGGCAGCCTGAAACTTGGCACCAAGGTTGGTGTCGCGCTGGTGCTGGAGGATGGCCAGACCTATGACGGCGAAGGCACCGTGGTGGTGCTGGGCAACGTGGTCTCCGCCACCACCGGCACCTTCGATCTGAGGGTGCAGTTTGATAACCCCAAGCGGCTGATTTTGCCCGGCCAATTCCTGCGGGTGAAGCTGACGCTTGGCACCACCAGCGCCAAACTGGTGCCACAGCGCGCCACGGGCCGTACCTCGGATGGCACACTGACGGTGTTTGTGGCGAAAGATGGCGTGGCGAAAAAGGTGGCGCTGACCAGTTCCGGCAGCCAAGACAACGCCTGGATCATCACTGGCGGCATCGAGGACGGTGATCTGGTGATTGTTGATGGCCTGACCAACCTGCGCGACGGTGCAGCGATCAAACCGGTGCCTGTCTCGATTGATGCCGATGGCGTGGTGCATGACGCCAGCCCCGAAACAGCCGCCGATGCAAGCAAACCTGCCGCCACCACCGGGAATAACTAAGACATGGCGCGTTTTTTCATCCACCGCCCGGTCTTCGCCTGGGTTCTGGCGATTGTTGTGATGCTGGCCGGGGCCTATTCGCTGCTGCAACTGCCCGTCTCACAATACCCCGACATCGCTCCCACCACGATCCGCGTCTCGGCCAGCTATCCGGGGGCTACCGCAGAGGCGGTGCAAACCTCGGTCACCGAGAACATCGAAGACGGTCTGACCGGGCTGGAGGGGCTGCTGTACACCGTTGGATCATCCTCCACAGGCCGTTCTACCCTGACGCTGACCTTTGACGATTCTGTCGATCCCGATGATGCGCAAACCAATGTGCAGGCCAAGGTCGACCAAATCACCCGCCGCCTGCCCGATGCGGTGCAGGATTCCGGTGTCAGCGTCAGCCGCTCGTCGTCGTCGATCCTGCTGGTGGGCTCACTTGTCTCAAAAGATGGCCGCTACAGCACGGTGCAACTGGGCGATATCATGTCCTCGACCGTCGAAGGGGCCGTGCTGCGCACCGATGGCGTCGGCAGCATCAACTCGTTCGGTTCCGGCTATGCGATGCGGATCTGGCTCGATCCGCTGAAACTGGCTGAATTTATGATGACCCCCGCCGATGTGGTCAACGCCGTGCAGGCGCAGAATACCACGGTCTCCATCGGCTCGCTCGGCGCGCAACCTGTGACGCGCGGCCAGCAATTCACCGCCACCATCACCGCGCAAAGCCAGCTGACCACGGTGGAGCAGTTTGAGCAAATCCGCCTGACCACCACCGCCGAAGGCAACACCGTGCGCTTGGGCGATGTGGCAACGGTCGAGATCGGCAAAGAAACCTACGGCGGCGACTCCCGCTTTAACGGTGCCAATGCCTCGGGCTTCGGGGTGAACCTCGCCAGCGGGGCCAATGCGGTGGATACCGCTGCCGCCGTGCGCGCCACCCTGACCAGCCTGCAAGCCGCGCTGCCCGAAGGCGTCGAAGTGGAATACGCCTATGACACCTCTCCCTTCGTGGAATTGTCCATCGAAAAGGTCGAACACACCCTGCTGGAAGCCATCGGTTTGGTGTTCCTTGTGATCCTCGTCTTCCTGCAAAACTGGCGCGCCACGCTGATCCCGATCATCGCAGTGCCCATCGTGCTGCTCGGCACCTTCGCCGTCTTGGGCATCCTCGGCTATTCGATCAACACCCTGACGATGTTCGCCATGGTGCTCGCCATTGGCCTCTTGGTCGATGACGCCATCGCGGTGGTGGAAAACGTTGAACGCGTGATCGCCGAAGAACACCTGCCACCCGTTGAGGCCACCGAGAAAAGCATGACCCAGATCACCGGCGCCTTGATCGGCATCGCGCTGGTGCTGTCGGCGGTGTTCCTGCCGATGGCGTTCTCGTCAGGCTCCACCGGCGTGATCTACCGACAGTTTTCCGTCACCATCATCTCGGCGATGCTGCTCTCCGCCGCCGTCGCTTTGATCCTGACCCCCGCAATGTGCGCCACCATCCTGAAGCCGCACAAACCGAATGAGGCAGGCTGGTTCAGCACCCCGGCGCGCTGGTTCAACACCGGCTTTGGTGCTGCCACACGCGGCTATGCCAACCTGCTGGCCCGTATCCTGAAATGGCCCTTCGCCATGATCCTGGTGCTGGCTATCGTCAGCGGCGGCGTTGGCGTGATCTACAGCCGGATCAACGGCTCTTTCCTGCCCTCAGAAGATCAGGGTGTTCTGATGACGCGGATTTCACTGTCGCAGGGTTCCACCACCGCCGCGACGCTGGATGTGGTGCGACAGGTCGAGGAATATCTGAACACCGAAGAAAAAGCGGCGGTTGAATCCACCTTCGTCGCCATGGGCTTCGGCTTCAGCGGCACCGGGCAAAATCAGGCCATGGTGTTTGTGAAACTGCGCAGCTTTGACGCACGCAGCAGCGCCGATCTGTCGGCCTCTGCCGTCGCCGCCCGCGCCAGTGCCAAGTTCAAATCGCTGCGCGCAGGCACCGTGCAGTTCAACCAGCCGCCCGCCATTCAGGGCCTTGGCAACTCAGCGGGTTTCTCGATGTATCTGGTCGATCAATCGGGTGCGGGCAACGACGCCCTGTTCGCCGCCGCCGCCGAGCTGATCAAACAAGCGCAAGCCAGCGGTCGTGTCACCAACCTGCGCAACGGCGCATCCGAGGATGAAGCGGCGCTGAAGCTGGTGATTGATCAGGAAAAAGCCGCCGCCTTGGGCGTGTCTTTGACCGAGGTGAACGCGATGCTCTCAACCGTGTTTGCGGGCGACGAGGTCAATGATTTCCAGCTTGGCACCGCCTTGCGCCCGGTGATCGTGCAGGGGGCCGCGAGCGCACGGATGCAGCCCGAGGATGTGCTGGCATGGTTCGCCCGCAACAACGCAGGCGAGATGGTGCCGTTCTCGGCGTTCTCGAAAACCGAATGGGCACCAGTCGCCCCCAGCCTTTCGCGGATCGACGCGCTGCCTGCGGTGCAGATCAATGGCGCGCAGGCCGATGGCACCTCGTCGGGTGAAGCGATGGATACGATGGAGGAATTGGCCTCGGCCATGCCCGGCGGCTACGGCGTGGCGTGGACTGATCTGTCTTATCAAGAACGCCAATCCGGCAACCAGGCGCCCTATCTTTACGCGCTGTCAGCGCTGGTGGTGTTCCTGTGTCTGGCGGCCTTGTATGAAAGCTGGGCGATCCCGTTTTCAGTGATGCTGGCGGTTCCGGTGGGCATCTTGGGCGCATTGCTGGCGGCTTGGTTGTTTGGGCAGTCGAATGACGTGTATTTCAAGGTAGGTTTGCTGACGACCATCGGCCTTGCCGCGAAGAACGCCATCCTGATCATCGAATTCGCGCGCGAGTTGGAAACCCATGGCCGCACCCCCATACAAGCAGCCCTTGAGGCCGCCCGCACGCGCCTGAGGCCGATCCTGATGACCTCGCTGGCGTTTATCCTTGGCGTGCTGCCCTTGGCGATTGCCACCGGGGCAGGTGCTGGCGCGCAAAACGCCATCGGCATCGGCGTGCTGGGCGGGATGCTGTCGGCCACCGTGCTGGGCATCTTCATGGTGCCGTCATTCTATGTCGTGGTGCGCAGGCTGACGATGAAGCGGGCGAAGGCAGTCTGACTGTGAACCGAAAGAAAACGCTCCAGTGGAGCGTTTTCCGGTTCATTGCGCGTAAGGCGGAACGCCGTCGAGCAAGGGGTGTGGTGCAGCAAACCGTCGCTTCGTAATCTGGCCGCGCCTGACTGGGCTGGCGCGGGAACGCGCCTGCCGAGGGCAGGCAGGCGCGGCCAGATTTGTCTGCGGCCAAATCTGGCAAGAACAACCGTTGTGCCTACTTCAGCACCCCATTCGCCTTCGCGGTAAACGTCGCGATATAGTCCATCAACCCCGGCGACAGCGCATCCGATGGCGGCAAGCCCAATTCATTCAGCCGCGCCCGGATGCCGTCCATCTTCGCGGGGTCCGTGCCGCCCTCAATCACCGAAGACACAAAGGCCGCAAACGTCGGCGCGGCAAAACCCTCGGTCGCCGACAACTCGGTATGGATGAACGACAGCCCGGTGAACGGATGATTGGCCCGCGTCACTGGCCCGTGCATATGCACGCCGCAACCCTTGCAGGCATGACGCTGGATCAGCGCCGCGCCATCCACCACCGCCAGTTTACCCGCGTTCTTGGTGACCTTCACGTTGTCGGATGTCACCACCGACACCATCGAAAACGCCGCCCCCGCAGGCTTCCAGCATTTGGTGCAGCCGCAGACATGATTGTGCAGACAATCCGAGCCGATCTCGACCACCACCGGATCGCTCTTGCAATGACAAGTCAATGTGCCGCCCGCGAAACCCGCTTTGCCAGGCTTCACACCGCCATCAACCGATGGATGAATGGAAACAGATGCCATGAAATTTCTCCCTGAACCGACCCTCCTCCCGGGCCTCAAGGCAAAGCCTAGACCTGCGGACAGAGTCGGACAAGCGGCGTTCCCGCCGCTTAAAGCGGTTCAGATGTCGGTTTCCCGGCATAGCGATCCGCCAGATGGAACAGCAGCGGATTGACCAGAATAGACAACAGCGCCGCCGCCACCACCAGATCGCGTGCGCCAACCGGCACGATCTTCAGGCTCACCCCCATCCCGATCAGGATGAACGAAAACTCTCCAACCTGCGCCAGCGATGCCGCCAGCACAAACCCGGCCGAGCGATCATGGCCAAACCAGCGCATCAAAACGTAAGCCGCCACCGACTTGATCCCCAGCACGATCACCACCGTGCCCGCCAGCGCCAAAGGCTGCGTCCAGATCACCGACGGGTTGAACAACATCCCCACCGACACGAAGAACAGCACCGCAAACGCATCCCGCAGCGGCAGCGTGTCCTTCATCGCTTGCGTCGAAAGGGTGGACGATGCCATCACCATGCCGGCGAAAAACGCCCCCAGCGCAAAACTTACGCCAAAGAACACCGCCGAGCCGTAAGCCACGCCCAAGGCAATCGCCAGCACCGCCAGCCGGAACAACTCGCGCTGCCCGGTGTGCATCGAGTAGTGCAAAACCATCGGGATCACCCGCGCACCCACAATCAGCATCAGCCCGATAAAGCCTGCAACCTTTGCCCCGGTCAGCAGCAGTGTCGCCCCAAGCGGCCCAAAGCCCCAACTGGCCACCGCCGCCGCTTCACCCTCAACCGGCACCGTAACACCGCCCATCACTCCGGCGAGCGGCGGGATCAACACCAGCACCACCACCATCACCAGATCTTCAACGATCAGCCAGCCCACCGCCAGCTTGCCGGTCTCATCCTTCAAAATCCCTCGGCTTTGCAGCGCCCGCAGCAGCACCACGGTCGAGGCCACCGACAGCGACAGCCCAAAGATCACCCCGGCCCCAATGCCCCAGCCCAAAGCCCACGCCAAACCCACGCCCGCAGCCGTCGCCACCGCGATCTGCCCCAAAGCCCCCGGCACCGCCGCCGCCTTCACCGCCAACAAATCCTTCAGCGAGAAATGCAGCCCAACCCCGAACATCAGCAAGATCACCCCGATCTCGGCCAATTCATTCGCCAAATCCTGATTGGCGACAAACCCCGGCGTGAACGGCCCGATGATCACCCCCGCCATCAGATAACCCGCAATCAACGGCAACCTGAACCGATGCGCCACAAGGCCCAACACAAAGGCCATCGACAGACCTATGGCAATAATCGCGATCAGTGGCGTGTCATGCGTCATCCAAAACTCCTTGGGGATATGACCTAAACTGGGGCCTGCAAGCCCCGCGATCAACCTGTTAAATCGACCGATTTGGTCACAATTTCCCCGCCAATATGTCACTATGTTACCACATGCCGCGCAGCGCGCAAAAAACGTCGCTGTTGACCTCTCCGCTTGGCCTGCTACCCCTAGCGCATGTTTCCCCTGCTAACCAATCCCGCCGCCCGCCGTCTGTTCCTGCACCGCCACGCTTTGGCCGAGGCTCCCACGGGGCCAGCCACCGGCCAAGCCCTCGCCGACCTGATCCACCGCATCGGTTTCGTGCAGGTCGACAGCATCAACACCGTGGCGCGCGCGCATCACATGATCCTGTTCTCGCGCCGCCAATCCTACAAACCCGCCGCGCTCAAATCCCTGCTGGAAACCGACCGCGCGCTGTTTGAACACTGGACGCATGACGCCTCTATCCTGCCGGTGCATCTGCACAACCACTGGCACCACCGCTTTGCCCGCGACACCGAACGCCTGCACAGCAACTGGAAGTCATGGTTCCGCGATGGCTATGAGGCGCAGTTCGACACCATCCTGCGCCGCATCGAATCCGATGGCCCCGTCACCACCTCTGATGTCGGCCAAGACGAGGTGCGCGGCAAAGGCGGTTGGTGGGATTGGCACCCCTCAAAAACCGCCCTCGAATGGCTATGGCGCACCGGGCAACTTTCCATCGCAGGTCGCAACGGTTTCCAGAAAATCTACGACCTGACCGAACGGGTGATCCCCCACGCCCACCGCACCACTCCCGATCTGGAAACCACAACCCACTGGGCCTGCACCTCAGCCCTCGACAATCTCGGCTTCGCCAATGCCTCTGAGTTGCGCGCCTACTGGCACGCCCTCAAACCCGATGAGGTCAAGGCGTGGACCAGAACCGCCCTCGCAAGCGGCGAGATCATCGAGATCGAGATCGAAGGTGCCACAGGCCAACGCCAACGCAGCTACGCCCGCCCCGATGTGCTAACCCATGCCGAAAGCGCGCCCGAACCCACCAGCCGCCTGCGTATCCTCTCGCCGTTCGACCCCGCCCTGCGCGACCGCAACCGCGCCGAATTCCTGTTTGGCTTTCACTACCGCATCGAAGTATTCGTCCCCGAGGCCAAACGCCAATACGGCTATTACGTCTTTCCCGTGCTGGAAGGTGATCGCCTGATCGGCCGGATAGATTGCAAAGCCTTCCGCGACGAGCGCACCCTGCGCGTCAAAGCCTTCTGGCCCGAAGCCGGGTTGAAATTGGGCGCGGGCCGCATTTCAAAACTCGAATCCGAACTCTCCCGCTGGGCCGCCTTCACCGATTGCGACCGGGTCGAATTTCAGGATGGTTGGAGCCGAGATACTTTATGCAAACCGTAAAGTTACGCACCACACAGGGCAGCGCCCTCCCTCGGGACGGCGCGCAAAGGCTTGTTCTAGGCGCTTTATGCCTCAACCGCTCCCACCGATTTTCTGCTGGCAACCGTGGCAACGCGCCCTCCCGGGGGGAGGGAGGGCGCGGCCCGGCGGCGCTAAAGCGCCTTGATTCCGGGCAAGGACAAAATCCCATCCGTAGTCCATATGCTCCACCCAATAACCATTTCCAAAGTAGCGGCCAACGTGGATCACCCCGCGTCAGCTTGCTTGCCCCCCATGCCACCCACTATCCTGCCCCCAACCACACCCCCACCCAGCCGGAGCCAGCCCATGTCCCAAGCCGATAAAGCCCGCCGCTTCAAAGCCTTGCACATCCCCGGCAATCCGCTGGTGCTGTATAACATCTGGGATGCAGGCAGCGCCAAAACCGTCGCCAGCGCAGGCGCGCAAGCACTCGCCACCGGAAGCTGGTCGGTTGCCGCAGCACAAGGCTATGGCGATGGCCAAGCCATCCCGCTTGATTTCGCCCTCCAGATCATCGCCCGCATCACCGAAAGCACCGAACTGCCCGTCAGCGTCGATTTTGAAGGCGGTTATGCCACCGACCCCACCGAACTTGCGACCAATGTCACCCGCGTCATCGCTGCCGGGGCCATCGGTATCAACTTTGAAGACCAGATCGTTGGCGGCCAAGGCCTCCACCCGATCGCCGACCAAGTGCAGCGCATCAAAGCCATCCGCCAAGCCGCCGAGCAATCCAGCATCCCCCTGTTTATCAACGCCCGCACCGATCTGTTCCTGAAAACCCAAACCAACCAGGCCGCCCTTGTCGCCGAAGCCCTCGCCCGCCAAACCGCCTATGCGCAGGCCGGGGCCGACGGCTTCTTCATCCCCGGCCTTGGCGACGAGGCGCTGATCACTGAGATCTGCCAAGCCTCCAGCCTCCCCGTCAACGTGATGATGCTCGGTAGCCTGACCTCACTCCCCATCGCCGCCCGCTTAGGGGCCGCCCGCGCCAGCTTCGGCCCCGGCCCCTACCGCGTGGCCCAAGACGATCTGAAGGCGCGGGCGGCAAACCTGTTCTGATCCCTGCCCAACCAAAGCGCGCACCAACCCCGCCTCCAGCCGAAGCCCCCGCCAAGCGATTGCTCTTTGCCAAATACTCCTGCCGGAGGCTCCCCGCGCGCAAGCAGCGCCACGCTGCAAAGCTGTCGGGGTTATGTGACCTGCACACGTTTCCCTGCCCGCCAAACATGAACAAGGGGTTAATGCCGAACATCAACCCTTTGTTTTCCTTCGCTAAAAAATCGGTCTGCGCGTGGACCGCTTACTGCAACTCTTTGCCCTCCGGCCAACTGATCACATGTTCCAACTGCACCGCCTTTTTCTCGCCCGCCGCCAGTTCAAACTCCCAAGCCAACACCCCGCGCTGGCCGTCCACATCTACCTCGCTCGGCGCCGGATCGGCGGTATAGCTGATCTCCAATTCCTCCTGCTCCGAATAGGGCACGAGGTCCACCAACCGCACCGGCCAGCTTTCATCGGTCAAGTTCTCCACCTGCAACACCGCCTTCTCCTCCACTTGCGTCGAGCCGGACAAAATCCCGCGATCCCCCTCGGCCCGCAGCGGCATTTCCCGAGTCAGACGCAAGCCTTCAATCGCCCCGAAGGCAATCTCGGCCTTATTTCCCGGTGCCACCACCCCCATCGAGGTCGCCCCCACCAGCACGCCTTCGCGCAGCAGGAACGCCTGACCCGGCAGCAAAATCTCACCGCTGTCATTGACAAACTTCGCCATCACAAAGGCGGTCTGATCATATCGCGGCACCGCCCAAGCCTGAATGGTCGGGGTCAATTTGATCTCATCCAAAGCCAGCCGCAGATTCTCCACCCCGCCCGCCACATCGACCTTGGCGGGGTAGTGATAAACCACCACATCGCCTTGGATCATCGGCGCGGCCACCACCGAGGGTTCCATGACAGGCTCAGTAACCCCACCCGCTCCAACCTCCCAACCCGAACTCGCATCCGCCGCCGCTTTCGCCATCTCAACCGGGTCCACCACCCGCCGCAACTCTGGCCAAACCTTTGACGGCTCTGCCTGCGCCGAAGGCTGGGCGGTGGACAGGGTCAGATCGACCCCCGCCCAATCCTCGCCCGAGGCTTGGCTGACCAGCACCCCCCGCGCGAGGATCAGGCTGGGGTCTTTCCGGGTCAGCATCATGTCATAGACCGGCTGCCAACTCGCCTCCGAGACATAATGCGTCACCACCAGATGCGCCTTCCCCGCCACACCCGCCGTCACCGCCACCGACAACCCGGTATAGTCCACCGCCCCCTGCGACAGCGCTTGTTGGCTGGCCTGCGCATCGGCCAGAACCTTCTGCGCATCCGCGACCGCCTTCTGCGCGGCGGGCAAGCCAACAGCCGCCGCCAAAGCCGCCTGCCGCGCCGACAACACCTCTGCCCCGATCATCGCCGTCAAAGCCTTGACGCCCTCCACCGTCACCGCCTCGCCTTCCGGCTTCACCCGGCGCAGGAAATCGGCTTGCGCGTCCGCCGCTTCAACCGACGCGCTGATTGCATCCACGCCACCTTGGGCCGCGCGCACCCCGGCTTCCGCCGCCGCGACCGCCGCTTTCGCTGTCACCACATCGGGGTCGGTGGACGCATCCCGTGGCGGCAACCGATCCGTGCGCAGCGAAAACGCGCCCAACACCACGCCCTCGGCTTGCAACCGGATCAACGCGGCCTGCGTGTCGGCGGGCAGGTCGGTGATCAACACGTCACTCGCCCCCGCAGGCGCTGCAAACTCCACCTCGCGCGTCACCTGCGCGCCCTGCGGATAGACCGTGACCGCCGTGATATGGCTGCCCACAACGATCTGATCCGCCCAGGCAGGCGCCGCCGCCACACTCCCCAAAGCCCAAGTCAGAAAAACAAAATGACGCATGAAAACCTCCTGCTGTTGCGACAGGTTAGGGCCAGCACAGCCAATCCGGCAAGCCCCCACAGCCCACCGATTGCCCCCCTTGTCGGCCATTCCCTGCCCTGCCATGCTGGCCAAAATCAAAAGGCCCGCCATGACCGCAAAACCCGCCACCCTGAAACCGGATGCCATGACCGCCACCACTGCTCTGCCGAAAGTCACTCACGGGCGCGGCAGCTATCTGTGGGACGCCAGCGGCAAGCAATATATCGACGGCTCTGGCGGTCCCGCCGTCTATTGCCTTGGCCACGCCCACCCTGAGGTCAACGCCGCCATCGCAGCCCAACTGGGCCAGATCGCGCATGGCTACCGCTACAACTTCAGCACCGACGCGCTGGAGGAATTGACCGAGATCATCCGGGGCCATTGCAGCGGCACTTTGCGCGAAATGGTTTATGTCACCGGCGGGTCCGAAGCGGTCGAAAGCTGCCTGAAAATCGCGCTGCAATATCAAACCGCCATCGGCCAGAAATCCCGCCGCCGCTTCATCAGCCGCGAACGCTCGTGGCATGGCAACACTTTGGGCGCTTTGGGCGTCTCGGGCTTTGCCGAACGCACCGCCGCCTACGAGGGGGCCTTCATCGCCTCAATCAAACTCTCTCCCGCCAACGCCTACCGCCCCATCGCCGGGGCCACGGCTGAGTCCGCAGGCGAGGCTTGCGCGCAGGAGTTAGAAGCCGCGATCCTCGCCCATGGCCCCGAGACAATCGCCGCCTTCATCTTTGAACCCGTCGTCGGCGCAGCAGGCGGCTGCGTGCCCGCCCCTCACGGCTATGCCCAGCGCGTGCGTGAGATTTGCACGAAGTACGGCGTGCTGATGATCGCCGATGAGGTGATGTGTGGCGCAGGCCGCACCGGACCGTGGCGCGCCTTGGACCGTGACGGGGTCGAGCCGGACATCATGTCGGTCGCCAAGGGTCTGGCCGCTGGCTACATGCCGCTGGGTGCCGCGATCTGCACCACGCAAGTTTGGCAGGCGATCCGCGACAAAGACGGCGCTTTTGGCACCGGCCACACCTTTACCGGCCACACCGCCGCCTGCGCTGCCGGGGTTGCAGTGCAGAACATCATCGCGCGCGAAGGCTTATTGGCAAAAGTCGCCGCCAATGAGACCCGCCTGAAAAGCTGGCTCGCCGATGCCCTGCACGGGGTTGAGGCCATCGGCGACATTCGCGGGCGCGGTCATTTCATCTGTGCCGAACTGGTGGCCGACCGCACCAGCAAACGCCCGTTCGAGGCCGAGCGCAAACTGGCCCTCAAAATCCGCGCGGCTGCAATGAACAACGGCCTGATCTGCTATCCGGTCAGCGGAAACGTCGATGGCGCGCGCGGCGACATCGTCATTCTCGCGCCGCCCTATAACTGCAGCGATGCAGAACTGACCGAGATCGTCGATAAAACCGCAAAATCCATCCGTCAGGTGCTTATTTCTGAAGGTTTGGCATAATTTTGCCATCTCACGTAGGCTTGATGCAGCAAATTTACCGAATCGGTTAGCGTGCCAGCACACCACGCATGCGGCCACAGGGAGAAGCCAAAAATGCCTCATATCCTTGCTTATGTTTTGATCGGCTTGTTCGGTCTGCTGTCGATGGCGCTGGACCCGGCAATGGCCGCAGGCAGCTCGGATGACAGCAGCGAAACCGACTCTGCGCCGACCTATGCCGAAGCCAAAGCCAAGATTGACGCCGAAGATTATGCCGCCGCGCTGCCGCTGTTGGATAAAATCACCAGCGAAGAACCGCAAAACGCCGATGCCTGGAACCTGCGCGGCTTTGCCAATCGCAAGCTGGGCAACATGGAGGTGGCGGCTGTGTCCTACACGGCGGCGCTGAAGATCAATCCCGGCCATCTCGGCGCATTGGAATATCAAGGTGAGATGTATCTCGAACTTGGCCAGACCGTTGCCGCGGTGGCGAATTTGAAAAAGCTGCAGGGGCTGTGTGGCGATTGCGAAGAAGCCACTGATCTGGCGGAATCCATCGGCATGAAGGGCTAAAGCCTTTGGGTTTATCTGGCGCAAAGCCGTGACAAGATGCAGCATGAACTGGCGCATTGCATTGCTGCATTAAGAAAAACATAAGGTATAGCGCGGTTTTGACCACAACATCTTGTGGAAAATTTGGCTAAAATCGACAAATACCACAAGTCATTCCCAGCGGGGATGTTTGACTTGGGCTGAAATCGGACCTGCGACCAATCAAACCCCAACCGCTCTAAACCCGGAAACGCTTTCTTCAGATATCAGCTTTACTGCTTTACCCACGCCAGAACGGCGCGTGCAAAGGAGTGTTGATGCAGCTTGCCTCTTTCGTTTCCCCTGTCCCCCCTGCGGCTTGGCCGATGATGGCGCAGCCCTGCATTGGTTATGCCGCCATCGTCCGGCAGGCTTATGCCGGGGCTGACCTCTCCTCCCTCACACGCGATCTGGTCGCCCGCGTGCAGGGCCCCATGGTCGATCCGGGCGCTTTGCTGGATCTGGCCACCCTGCTGATGCTGCAAGGCGGTGATTTGGCGGCAGAAGGCGCGACGATGCAGCGCCACGCGATTGCGCTGCAGCAAAGCTACCAGATCAGCCACGGCAGCGGCTTGGGCCTGCGGATACTGGCCTTTGTGACGGCAGGCGATTTCATGGCCAATACGCCGCTGGATTTCCTGCTGCACGGCTCGGATGCGGTGCTGATCCTGCATTTCGTCGATACCGACATGCTCAGCCTCAGCAACCTGCCCGCCCATGACATCGCCTTCATGGCCATCGGCGAATCCCCCGACACCGCCGCCATTATGCACCACATGCAGGGCTTGCTGGCCGATTGGCCAACGCCGATCTACAATCACTCTATACCGGTAATCGCCAAACTGTCGCGTGATGGCGTGGCCCAAATGCTGGCAAATGCCCCCGGCGTTTACACCCCGCCCACCCAAGCTCTACCCCGCTCAGCGCTTATCAATACGCTGATGACCACACCCATCGCCGCCCCATACATCCTGCGTCCCCTCGGCACCCATGCCGGCGCGGGTATGGCGCAGATCTCCAATAGCGCCGACCTCGTCAACTGGCTGCGCCGCCATGATGCCGCAGACGTCTACACCGCCCCCTTCATCGACTATCGCGGCGCAAACGGACTATACGCCAAACAGCGCATCGTGCTGATCCAGGGGCGGCCCTATCCCAGCCATATGGCCAGCTCACCGCATTGGATGGTGCATTACCTCAACGCCGATATGACCAACCACCCAAGCCGCCGCACTGATGAAGCCGCTTGGATGGCGGGTTTCGACCAAGATTTCGCCCAGCGCCACGCGACAGCCTTCGCCACACTCTACGACCGCATTGGCCTTGATTATTTCGGCATTGATTGTGCCGAACTCCCCGATGGCCGCCTGCTGGTGTTCGAGGTGGATGTGGCGATGATCGTGCATGACATGGACTGCCCGCAGATGTTCCCCTACAAACAGCCCGCCATGCGCAAACTTTTCGCGGGGTTCCTGTCGGCGCTGGAAAATACCGCTAAAAACTGGGCGGGCTGATCGCCCACAAAACCACGGCCTCCTCCGGGCCGGGGTTGCGATAGCGGTGCGGCTCGGCCGACGAATAGCTGCAAGTATCGCCCGCTTGCAGCAGAAAATGCCGCGCGCCGATCCAGAATTCCAACTGGCCTTGCAGCACAAAGCCCACCTCGTCGCCCTCATGCGTGTAAGACTGCTCGCTTTCCGTCCCCGCTGGCATCCGGCTGTAGATCATTTCCACCTGCAAACTCAGCTTCGGCGTCAGAAGTTCATCCACAATGCCGCCCGCATAGCGCAGGCTCAGCCGATTGGCGCGCCGGATCACATAGCCGCGCTCGTCATCCGGCACCGGCGCTTCGCCCGCAAAAAACCACTGTACCGTCACCCCTAAACCTTTGGCGATATTCACCAAAGCCGGGATGGACGGCGAAGCCAAATTCCGCTCCAACTGGCTGATATAGCCAAGCGACAATCCAGCCGCCTCGGCCAGTTCCGCCAAAGTCAGGCCGCGCCGCTTGCGCAATCCACGGATACGCTCGCCGAGAAAACCTGTGGGACCACTCACTTCATCCATCGCGAAACCATGCCGCAGCTGCACAATAGCCGCAACAAGTTTTGCCGTTAGTAAAAATTTCTTTCACTTTTTTACTTACCTGCTATCCAAGGCCAGCAACCCAAAGGCCGCTAAATCCATGTTTCCGCACTTGTTCGCCCCGCTGACCCTGCGCCGCACTACCCTGAAAAATCGCATCATGTCCACCGGGCATGACACCACGATGCCGACCGATGGCACGGTCAATCCGGCGCTGATCGCCTACCACCGCGCCCGTGCCAAGGGCGGGGTGGGGCTGATCATCACCCAAGTCGCGGGCG
Source organism: Cypionkella sp. TWP1-2-1b2 (assembly GCF_049896245.1). NCBI lineage: Bacteria > Pseudomonadati > Pseudomonadota > Alphaproteobacteria > Rhodobacterales > Paracoccaceae > Cypionkella > Cypionkella sp. TWP1-2-1b2. Next base: position 42,631 of record NZ_JAFCTX010000021.1, read on the forward strand.
TGCATGAAACCGCGCGCTACACCTCGCATCTGCTGATGGCGACCACCGACGCCTGCATCCCCGGCTATACCGAACTCGCGAAAGCCGTCCATGCCGAGGGGGCGGCGATCCTAAGCCAACTGTTCCATCCGGGGCGCGAGATTATGGAAAGTGCCGATGGTTTGCTCGCCGTCGCCTATGCCCCCTCTGCCGTGCCGAATGAGCGGTTTCATGTGATGCCGCGCCCGTTAAGCCTTGCGATGATTGAGGAAATCATCGCGGGCTATGCCTCGGCTGCCAAACGCCTGCACCAAGCGGGCTTTGATGGGGTCGAGGTTGTCGCCTCGCACGGCTATCTGCCAGCGCAGTTTCTGAACCCCCGCGTCAACCTGCGCGAAGACGGTTTTGGCGGCACTGATGCCAAACGTCAGCACTTCCTGACCCGCGTTCTCGCTGCCATCCGCACCGCGACGGATGACGATTTTGTCATCGGCCTGCGCATTTCGGCGGGGGAACGGGATGATGAGGGGCTGACGATCCAAGAGGCTTTGGCGGCCTGTAAAGCCCTCGAACCCGGCTTGGATTTCGTCAACGTCACCACCGGAACCTCTGCCTCCATCGGGGGTGCTGTGCATATCGCGGCCCCGATGACCTTTGCGGCGGGCTATTTCGCCGCCGATGCCAGCATCTTCCGCAAGGCGTTGAAAATCCCGGTTTTTGTCGCGGGGCGGATCAATCAACCGCAGGAAGCCGAGGCGATTATCGCCAGCGGCAAGGCGGACGTTTGCGGCATGACACGGGCGTTGATTTGTGATCCTAAGATGCCCGTCAAGGCCGAAGCTGGGGCGGTAGAGGATATCCGCGCCTGCATCGCCTGCAATCAGGCTTGCATCGGCCATTTCCATCGCGGCCTGCCGATTTCTTGTATTCAGTACCCGGAAAGCGGGCGGGAATTGACTTATGGCAGCCTGAAAGCCGCTGCAAAACGCAGGAAAATCATGGTGGTCGGCGGTGGCCCAGCAGGCATGAAAGCTGCGATCACCGCCGCCAAACGCGGCCATGATGTGACAGTGTATGAGGCCGCAAACCAATTGGGCGGGCAGGCTTTGCTGGCGCAACTGCTGCCGAAGCGGGCGGAGTTTGGCGGGATTATCACCAACCTTTCGCGTGAGATGGAGCTGGCACAGGTGAAGGTGCGGCGGGGGATCATGGTGACGGCGGCTTTGGTGCAGGCCGAGGCCCCGGATGCCGTTATTCTCGCCACGGGTGCGCGCCCACATGTGCCAGACCTGCCGACCGATGGCCATATTCAGATTGTCACCGCGTGGCAGGTGTTGCGGCGCGAGGTGAAACTGGGCGCAAAAGTCGTCGTCGCCGATTGGCGCTGTGATTGGATTGCACCGGGAATTGCCGAGATGGCAGCGCGGGATGGCGCGCAGGTGACCTTGGCGGTGAACGGCTTGCATCCCGGCGAAAGCCTGCCGCTGTACGTGCGCGATACTATGGCCGCCGATCTGCATCGCCTGCGCATTGACGTGCGCCCCTATGCACGCCTGTTTGGCACAGCCGAGGATACGGTTTATCTGCAACACACCCCCAGCGGCGAGGCGATGGAGGTGTCTGGAGTGGATACGCTGGTGCTCAGCCTTGGCCATATCCCGGTGGATGGGCTGGCTTTGGAATTGCAGGAGTTGGGCATTGCTGTGACCCAAATCGGCGATTGCCTCGCACCGCGTACCGCAGAGGAAGCGGTTTATGATGGGCTGAAAGCGGGAGTCGCGGCATAGGCAAGGCGTATATCGGTTTGTGTTTGATCTGATACATAGTCTTCCCCGCTGGGAATGACTTGTGGTTTAGGGCCGATTTTAGCGGTATTTCCACAATATGTTGTGGAGTTGCGCTTTTTAGCTGCGGTTTGAGGCCGATTCCGCTGGCCGTCTTACTTTATGTTGATCAACCGCTAAGACTTAGCAATCAGTTAATGCCCCCAGGCTGGACATAAAAAAAGCCCCGCCAATCGGCAGGGCTTTTCCAATCAGATTTCAGGCCAAATCAGCCCTTTTTCAGATACCGGCTGCCCAGCAATTCCGCGATCTGCACCGCATTCAAAGCCGCACCTTTGCGCAGGTTGTCCGAGACGCACCACAGATTGATGCCGTTATCAATCGTGCTGTCTTGCCGGATGCGCGAAATATAGGTGGCGTAATCGCCAACACATTCGATGGGCGTGATGTAGCCGCCGTCTTCGCGCTTATCAATCACCATGATACCGGGGGATTCGCGCAGAATATCGCGGGCTTCGTGTTCATCGAGGAAGTCTTCAAACTCGATGTTGATCGATTCCGAATGGCCGACAAACACCGGAACCCGCACACAGGTTGCGGTGATCTTGATGTTCTTGTCGAGGATTTTCTTGGTTTCCGCGACCATCTTCCATTCTTCTTTGGTCGAGCCATCGTCGAGGAACACGTCGATATGCGGGATCACGTTGAAGGCGATCTGCTTGGTGAACTTCGACGGGCGGACTTCCTGTCCGGGGACGTAAAGGCCCTTGGTCTGATCCCAAAGCTCGTCAATGCCTTCTTTGCCCGCGCCGGAAACCGATTGATAGGTGCTGACAACCACGCGCTTGATGCGGGCGCGGTCATGCAAAGGCTTTAGCGCCACCACCATTTGTGCGGTCGAGCAGTTCGGGTTGGCGATAATCATCTTGTTTTTATAGCCCGCAATCGCATCCGCGTTCACTTCTGGCACGATCAGCGGCACTGCGGGGTCGTAGCGGTACAGCGACGAATTGTCGATCACCACGCAGCCTGCGGCCGCGGCTTTAGGAGCGTAGATTTTGGTGGCATCGGAACCCACGGCGAACAAAGCGATGTCCCAGCCGGTGAAATCGAACGTGTCGAGATCCTTGGTCTTCAGGGTCTTGTCGCCAAAGCTGATTTCAGTGCCCAGCGATTTGCGCGATGCCAGTGCGGCAATCTCGTCAATCGGGAACTCGCGCTCGGCGAGGATGTTCAGCATTTCGCGGCCCACGTTACCCGTGGCACCCGCGACGACGACCTTATAGCCCATCGGGGTTCTCCTAAATTCTGTCAGTGACCATCAAAGACGTGCCCCCTTAGCGCATGGGGACGTGCGGGGAAAGGCTTTGTTGCGGGAATTCCGCAGCCGGTCAGTCGGTGCGATCTTGCGCGCGCAGGTAGATCAGCAGGCCAAAGGCGGTGAACCCGGCGTAGAACAGGAAAAGCCCGGCATAAGCGGCCTCGGGCGGGCTTTGCGGCAGGGCGGCTTGCAAATGACCGGTGGCGATTTGCATCAGACCCGTGGTGCCGATGCCGAACAGGTTGATCAGGGTCACGCCGCGCCCGACCAGATGCGGCGGCAGGAAGGCGCGACCATGCGCCATCACCATCGGAAAGGATGATCCGAAGAAGCCAACGCCTGCCAACAGGGCGACAGGCAGGAAACCGGAGGCTGCGGGGAAGGCATAGAGGCCCAGCAGGCAGACCACCGCCAAAGCGTTGCCGCCAAAGATCAACCATTTCCGGCTGCCAAGCAGGCGATCCAGCGGGCCGTAGGCGAAGTTGCCCGCCACCATCGCCAGCCCCATGATCAAGGTCACCATACCAATCCGGGCGGCATCGGCTTGGAATACATCGGTCAGATAGGGCCCTGCCCAAAGCCCGCGCAAGCCGGCGGCGGGGGCGTAGCACGTCGCCATCATGATCAAGATCGGCCATAATGCAGGCATCCGCAGCAAGTCGAGCAGCGAGCCTTTGCTGGTGTGGATCACCCGTTCGGGGTCGCGCACCAGCAGCCAAACCGCAGCGGCGGTCAGCAAGGTCAACCCGCTTAGGCCCCACATTGCGCCACGCCAGCCAATCGTCTGGACCGCCAGCGACAAAGGCAGCGAGGCCGCGATATTGCCGAGTGACCCAATCCCGATCACCACCCCCGCCAAGGTGCCAAACACCACGGGCGAAAAGCTGCGGGCGAAGATGTAATAGGCCGCCATCAGCACCGGGGCGCAGCCCATGCCGATCAGCACCATCGCCACGTTGATCGCCCCCGGCCCGGTTGCCATCGCAAACACCGCAGCCCCAATGCTGCCCAATGCCAACGATCCGGCGGTGGTCAGCCGTGGCCCGACCTGATCCAGCGCCATCCCCACGGGTATCTGCATCAGCGCAAACGCCAGAAACCACAGCCCCGAAGCCGAAGCGAGGTTCTCTGCCGTGGCCCCGATATCCACCGCCAAGACGGGCGACAGCACCGCCAGAAAGGCGCGGTAGAACTGGCTGAGCACATAGGCCAGCACGAGGGCGGCGATACCGGGGCGCATGAAAGCTCCTTAAGGCGTAGATCAGGCAGGCTGCGCCATCAGAGGTTTCTCGCGGATCGGCAGATGCACGATGGCCGAAAAAGCCCCAACGCCGACGCCGATCCACCAGACCGTGCTGTAATCTCCGGTCAGATCATAGAGTTTGCCACCCAGCCAGACACCCAAAAAGCTGCCGACTTGATGTGAGAAGAACACCACACCATAGAGCGTGCCCATATACCGCAGTCCGTAGATATGCGCGACAAGGCCAGAGGTGAGCGGCACGGTTGCCAACCACAAGCTGCCCATCACCAAGGAGAATATCAGGACGCTCGCGGGGGTCATCGGCAGCATGATGAACAAAGCCGAGGCCACAGTGCGGGCGACATAGATGCCCGAAAGCAGGTATTTCTTGGTGTAGCGTTTGCCGAGCCAACCCGACATTATGCTGCCCGCGATGTTGGCCAGCCCGATCACTGAAATCGCAATCGCGCCTAAGATCGAGGTTGAGGTTATCCCGATATCCGCCAGCAAGCCCGAGGGGTCAATCGCGCCGCATTTCTCGGTGATGAAGGCAGGGAAATGGGCGGTGATAAAGCCCAGTTGATAGCCGCAGGAAAAGAAGCCGACGAAAATCATGGTAAAGGATGGGTCTTTGAAGGCGCGTTTCAGCACGGTGCCAAGGGACTCGTCGAGTTCATGTTTGGTGGCGATGCTGGGCGAGCGCAGGAAGGGCAGCGCGAACAGAGTGCAAAGGATCACGGCGGCGAAGATCACGAAGACGGTTTGCCAATGGTAGTGTTGCAGCAGAATTTGCGCTGTGGGCGCGCCAAACACCTGTCCCGCTGAACCTGCGGCGGTGGCGATGCCCAAAGCCAGCGAGCGGTTTTCGGGTTTGGCAGCGCGGCCCACGATGGCAAGGATCACGCCAAAGCCGGTGCCTGCGATGCCGAAACCCACCAAGATTTCGAGCAGTTGCATCTGGCCGGGGGTGACGGCGTAGCTTGATAGCACGAGGCCCAGCGCGTAGAGGATTGCCCCCGCAATGATGGCGCGGCGGTCGCCGAAGCGTTCGGCGAGCGCGCCAAAGATTGGCTGGCCGACGCCCCAAGCCAGGTTTTGGATGGCGATGGCCATGGAAAACTCGGCCCGTGGCCAGTTGAATTCGGCGGCGATCGGAATTTGGAACACCCCGAAACTGGCGCGGATGGCGAAGTTCAGCATCAACACCATGCAGCCTGCAATCAGGATCGGCGTGAAGATGCTGGATTTAGGGGAGGTCTGGATCATCGTGCTGCTCCTGCTTGGTCGTCACGGTTAGCCGATGGCTTTGCAGGGTCAATGGCAGAATTGTGCGGACACAAACCCGGCCGGTCTGTGCAAGGCTTTCAAAGCGGTTTAGGCTTTGGGAAACAGCATTTATCGGAGGCAGGAATGGCGGAATGGTGGCGTGGCTCGGTGACATATCAGGTCTATCCCCGGTCATTTCAGGATGACAATGGCGATGGGATCGGCGATCTGAACGGCATCACGCGGCGTCTGGATCATATCGCGGGTCTCGGCTGTGATGCGGTGTGGCTGTCGCCGTTTTTCACCTCGCCGATGCTGGATATGGGTTATGATGTGTCCAACTATACCGATGTTGACCCGGTGTTTGGCACGCTGGCGGATTTTGATGCGCTGGTGGCGCGGGCGCATGATCTGGGTCTGAAGGTGATCATTGATCAGGTGCTGAACCATTCCTCTGATAAGCATCCGTTCTTTGCGCAAAGCCGCAAGAGCCGCGAGAATGACAAATCGGACTGGTATATCTGGGTCGATCCACGCCCGGATGGCACGCCGCCCTGCAACTGGCTGTCGGTGTTCGGCGGGCCCGCGTTTACCTGGGATGCGCGGCGCAAGCAGTATTACATGCACTCGTTTTTGCCGCAGCAGCCAGATTTCAATTACCGCAATCCGGCGGTGGTGGAATATATGGAATCTGTGCTGCGGTTCTGGCTGGATCGCGGGGTGGATGGCTTCCGCTTTGATACGGTGAATTACTTTTTCAAAGATGCGCTGTTCCGCAATGATGCCGCCGATTACCGGGTGAAAACCAAGGCCGATGGCAACCCGTATGAGATGCAATATCATTTGTTCTCAAAGGGTCAGCCGGAGAATTTGGCTTGGATGGAACGTATACGCCGGGTGATGGACGACTATGTGGATCGCGCCACGGTGGGCGAGATGGGCGAGGCGCATCACGCCATTCGGATGATGGGCGAATACACAGCACCAGGGCGGCTGCATCAGTGCTATTCGTTTGAAATGATGGGCTACGATTATTCGGCTGCGTTCTTTCGCGGCAAGATTGAGGAGTTCTTCACCGGCGCGCCGAATGGCTGGCCGATGTGGGCGTTTTCCAATCACGACGTGGTGCGGCAGGCTTCGCGTTGGGCGAAACATGGCGTATCGCAGGACGCTTTGGCGCGGCAGGCGGGGGCGTTGTTGCTATCCTTTCAGGGGTCGATTTGCCTCTGGGAAGGCGAGGAGATTGGGCAGACTGATACTGAACTGGTGTTCGAGGAATTGACCGATCCGCAGGGCATCAACTTTTGGCCGGAGCCTGTGGGGCGCGACAATACCCGCACACCGATGGTCTGGGATGCGTCACTCAACGGTGGGTTTTCGACGGGTAGGCCGTGGCTTCCGGTGAAAGCACCGCAACTGGCACGGAATGTGGCGTCGCAGTTGGGGGTGCCGGGGTCGGTGCTGGAAACCTACCGCGCGATGCTGGCCTATCGGAAAGCGTCGGATGCCTTGGTGACGGGGGCCACGCAGTTTTTCCATCTGCCCGAGCCGATTTTGGCCTTTACCCGTGGCGATGCGGTGCTGTGCGTTTTCAACCTGTCGCCGGATGCGGTTACGGTTGCTGTCGAGGGCGCGCTTGGGCTGGAGGGACCGTCGCAGGATGCGGTGTTGGATGATGTGCAGTTGGCACTGGGGCCGAATGGGTTTGCATTTCTGACGGTGGAGGGGCGGGTATCCGTGCGGACTTGAAACGGTGCGGGCTGCATGAACGTCGCCGGGGGTTTCACACCCCCGGACCCCTGTGGGATATTTGCGCCAATGTGAAAGCAGTTTTTAATCTAATTGTTCGTAATTTATAGGCCGAGACCGGGTGGGTTTCGCCCTTCTTTATGTTAAATTTCTTGCCAAGATACGCCCGCAGCGGGATTATTTCGGCCACCCCATTCAACAGTGAACGCGTTGTAATTGAACAAGAAACGATGCGTTTCAGTATCGCGGCGGCGCATGCCTTCGGGCTGTGGATCGGTCGCTATCCCGGCCTTATGGCACAGCGCAGTCAGGATGTGGGCCGAGCCGGTGTCGTCCATCCAGACTGCGAGGTCGTGAATGCCGCCAGCGCGGATCAGCAGTCGGCAGTCGTTTCAATCACCTCATCCGTGGTGTCAATCTTCGCGCGCCAATGCAGGAAGTGACGGCTGTTTGTTAAAGCCGCGGTCAGGCTTGGCGACAGGATTTCGACGCGGGCGACGGTAGCCGTCATGCCGGGCAGATTGCGCGGCAAAGACACCGGGGGCGAGCACCAGTTTATAAGCGGAAAGATCGGCACAATCGGCCGGGATGATGTCACGGTTCAGGCTTAAACGGCGCAGAGCGCGGCAGGTTTCAAATGCACGGTGGAAATAGCTGCAATCACGGCTTTGCGGCTGCGCCTTGCATGCCCAAGCCGAAGCGTCCTCGAACACCAGTGCCGCCTCGGCGCAGGCGATAGAAACCTCTGGCATTTCAATACGTTCGGCGATGACTTGCGCGGCTTCGTCATGCGCCGGGGCGGCGATGCTATCGGGGCGCAACAGCTCTGCATGCATCTGTCCCTGCGCGAAGGGGGCCAGACGCCAGCGGAAATAGCAGGTAGCTTGGGTCCATGCGCGAAGGCCTGCCACGCCCAAATCCGGGCCGTGCCGGGCAGCGGATCGGGGTTCCACGCCGCCCAATTCACTGGGCCGGGTTGCTGCTCGATCATCCACCAGTGGCCTCGGCCAGTGGCACGTTAAAGCTGATGATGGAAGGCTTGGAAATCGGACTCGCCTTGGCGCACGAAGCGCAGACGGTTTTCATTGGTGGAAGGCACGCGGTCAGACAGAAGGCCCAGCGGGTAGGAATACCATGCGGCGATTTCGTGGTCTGTACCTGCAGCAAAGTGATATAAATCAGTAATTTGGCCGATGTAACTGCGGACGATGCGAACAACCAAGTGGCGGCGGATGATCTCGATTTGCAGGCGCGCATTGTCCAAGGCTTCAATGGTGCGGTCCAGTCAGCCCCAATCGTACCGGCCCGGAGTGGGTTCTGTCCGCGCCCAAGCAAATCTGACGATCCGGCCCAAGTCAGGCCCGGCTTCGCCATCCACGCAGCATCCTCAGCCCATTCGGATTCGAGTTAATGCTCGGGGTCTTAGCAAACGCCAAGGATGCATTTCATATTATGACTTTTAATTCACTAAATTATGACCTGATGTTCATGTTGACCCTTGGCGACGCCTTCAATCACAAAGGTCGCGCCAGAATTTGGCGAGATGCGCAGGGCTTCCGCATCGAGATTCTGACGCGCCGAGGTGACAATCAGGGTGCTCAGCTGGGGACCAGCGAAAGCGGGGCAAGTGGCTTGCGGAGCATCGACGGGAATGAACCGCAGGAACGTGCCGTCAGCATCATAGGCAGCGACGCGCGATGCGCCCCATTGCGCCAGCCACATCACACCTGCCGCATCAATCACAGCGCCGTCAGGGTAGAGGCCCTCGGCTGTCAGGTCGAGAAACACCTCAGGCGCGGCATTTGGCCAGCCATCTGCATCCAGAGCGACCTTCATCACCTTATGGCTGACGGTATCGGTGAAGTGGGCGAAAGTGCCGCCGGGCGGGAAGCAGATGGCGTTTGGAACGGTTATATCACTGTAAAGCTTGCGCAATTCGCCGCGATAATAGCGGTAGATCGCGCCCGCACCTACCGCCTCATCCTTCGCCATCGTGCCAATCCAGAAGCCGCCCTGTGGATCGGTGCGACCATCGTTGGGGCGGTTTTTCGGCTTGTCTTGTTCTAGTAAGCAGAGGGTTTCAACTTCCTCGGTTTCCAGATCAAACAGGAACAGATCGCGTTCTCCAGCGATCAGCAGAACATCTTCTGAGACCCAACCAGCCGCTGAGACGATCTCGGGAAACCGCCATTCACGCGGACCGTCGCGGTCTTGCGACAGCAGTTTTTGGTTGTTGATATCAAACCAGAACATTTGTTCACGAATGGGGTGCCAGAGCGGGCCTTCGCCAAGTTCACAGAGGCGTGGATCGAAAATCATGCGCTGGCCTCATCGTATGCTTTGACAATCGCGCGGGCTTTTGCGGCAACTTCGGCAATCGACAGACCCGGCGTGTAAAGTGCCGTGCCGATGCCAAAACCGCTTGCCCCCGCTTTGATCCATTCGCCGAAGTTCGAGGCTCCGGCCCCACCCACGGCGTAGACCTCGCACGTTTTCGGCAATACGGCGCGGATGGCTTTCAGACCTTCAGGGCCGATCAGATTGGCCGGAAAAATCTTTAGCCCATCCGCCCCTGCTGCCAAAGCCGCAAAACATTCGGTGGGCGTCATCACCCCCGGCCAACTGGCCATGCCCGCGGCTTTGCTGGCACGGATCACATCTGGATTGCAGTTGGGCGAGACGATCAGACGACCTCCGGCAGCGGCGACGGCGGCCACATCCTTGACGCTCAGCACCGTACCCGCACCGATTTCTGCTTGAGATTCGAAGGCTTTAACCATCGCCGCAATCGAGTCCAGCGGATTAGGCGAGTTCAGCGGCACCTCAATGCGGGTGATGCCTGCGGCGATCAGCGCCTCGGCCACAGGCACGGCCTCGGCCGGGGTGATTCCGCGCAGAATGGCGATCAGAGGGCGAGTCATGGCTTGGCTTTCTGCAAAATACCGCGCGCGGCGGCGAGGCCTGCGAGGGTGCAGGCGGTGGCATCTAGGGATTCGGAGGCAGCCCCTTGCGCCGTCAGCGCAGAGGCGTAGCGGGCGGACAGCGCTTCGGCCCCGATCAGGGCAATGCGCTGACCCAGCCAATAGGGTTTGGCGGCGGCGAGTTCCAATCCGATCAGCAGACCCGACAATCGCGAGCGGGCAGAAGCAGGCGAAAGACCATTCAGCAGTCCCTCGGCGCGCAATGTGAACAGGCGTGCGGAAATCTTTTCGGGCCGCTGCATCGCGTCGGTCAGACCTTGGGTAAAGGCATCTTCATCGCTGCCCTCGCCGCCCATGCCATGCCGCAACACCGACTGTTGCGACAGCAGCGCGAACATTTCTCCGGTCATGAAGGTCTGGAATGATACCACCTCGCCCGCCGAGACATGCACCCATTTTGAATGGGTGCCGGGCAGGCAGAACACGCCGTCAAACCCCGGCAGCAGTGCCAAAGCCCCTGCGATTTGGGTTTCTTCGCCACGCATCACATCGGCGGGCTTGGCCTGCGACAGACCGGGCGCGATCATCATCTGCAAGCGCGGATCATCGGTCGGCACCGCCATCAACTCACCCGAGGCCACCGGAGCGCAAGGGACCCGACGATAGGGCGCTTCCATCCAGCCTTGCCGCGCGCCGACCATGCCACAGGCAATCACCGGCGTCGCCTCTGCGCCCAACCAAGACGCGATGACCCGCAGCAGAGCAGGTTCAAACTCGGCCTGCGCCAGTTTGCCCATGCCCTCGTCTGAACCGCCCGAAGCCAGTACGCCCTGTGCCCCCATCGCCCAAGCCCGCAGGTTTGAGGTGCCCCAGTCGACAGCAATCCAGTCGGGGGCGATCCAATCGGGTGTCATTGTGGTTCCATTATTTGAAACTAAGTCTTGCATAGTGGGAATTATGCGATTTACCCTACGGCCTGTCAATTCCTGCGAGGGATCATGCGCGATAATCAGCAAGATGGCACGGTCGGCAAGGCGCTGGACGTGCTGGAGACGGTGGCCGCGCTTGCCCCGGTGCGGTTCAGCGATCTGCTGGCGCGCGGCGGCTATCCAAAAGCGACGCTGTATCGCCTGCTGCAAACCCTGACGCATCAGGGCATGCTCGCCTATGATGAAGACCGTGGCAGCTATAGCCTGGGCCTGCGGCTGGTCAGGTTGGCGCATGGGGCTTGGGCACAAAGCTCGCTGGCCCCGTTGGCACGGCGGGCGTTGGATGAATTGGCGGGAGTGACCGGCGAGACGGTGCATCTGGCGCAGATGGATCAGGGTCAGGTGCTGTATGTCGACAAACGCAATGCGGCGCGGCCTGTCGAGATGTTTTCGCAGGCGGGCAAGGTCGGGCCGGCCTACTGCACCGGAGTCGGCAAGGCGATGCTGGCGTTCATGCCCGAGGCCGCGCTGACCGCCGCCTTGGCACGGCAAAGCTTTCACCGTTTCACCGCGCAAACCTTGAACAGCCCCGCGCTGCTGGCTGAACTGGCGGCGATTCGGGCGCGCGGCTATGCTTATGACAAGGAGGAGCATGAGGCGGGCATCATCTGCGTGGCCGCCCCGATTCTGGCACGCTCGGGTCGGATGATCGGCGCGGTTTCAGTCACCTCGACCACGACGCGCAGCAGTGTGCGGGCGTTGGAGGCGCATGTCGGACGGTTGAAGCTGACGGCGGCAGAGATTGCAGCCGAAGCGGAAAATTGGCGGTTTCCCGAACACGGTTAGGCAATTCCTGCCCCGCAGCGCTAGTCTGAAAAGTGCTTCTCGCCCCGCGCTGCGGCCAAATCGAACTGGCGCTGACGTTCGCGGAAGCGGTTGCGGTCGGCTTCGGAATATTCGCCCGCGCAATGGTGGCAGCGGGCCCCGCGCTCGTATTCCGGGCGCTGTTTGTCGGCGGCGCTGATCGGGCAACGGCAGGCGTGGCAACTGTCGTAATCGCCGGGGATCAGCCCATGCCCAACCGAAACGCGGCCATCAAACACATAGCACTCGCCGTTCCACATCGAAGCCTCGGCGGGCACGTCTTCGAGGTATTTCAGGATGCCACCCTTCAGGTGGAATACCTCATCAACTCCCTGCCCCAGCAGGTAGTTCGTTGATTTCTCGCAGCGAATTCCACCGGTGCAGAACATCGCAACGCGCTTGCCACGGTATTCGTCTTTGTGGTCTTCCCACCATTTCGGGAAATCCCGGAAGGTGCGGATGTCAGGGTCAACCGCGCCCTGAAAGCTGCCGATGCCAACCTCGTAGTCGTTGCGGGTATCAATCAGCGCCACATCGGGCGAGGAGATCAGCGCGTTCCAATCGTGAGGCGAGACATAAGACCCCACCCGCGCCACCGGATCGACATCTGGCTGGCCCATGGTGACAATCTCGCGCTTCAGCTTCACCTTCATGCGGCCAAACGGCATTTCGGTGGTGTAGCTTTCCTTGTGTTCCAGCGCCGCACAGCCCGGCAGGCTGCGCAGATGGGCGAGAACGGCGGCGATCGCGGACGCAGGCCCCGCGATGGTGCCATTGATGCCTTCCTGCGCGATCAGAAGTGACCCCTTCACCCCTTCTGCGACGCAAACATCCAGTATCGGCCCCTGCAAAGCGGCGGGGTCGGGGAAGCGGGTGAAGTGATAGAGCGCGGCAACGGTCAGCATGGCTGCGATTTACGCCTAAGCACGGCGCAGGGCAATATCTTTAGCCGGACGGCTTTGGGTTGACCGGGCGAGAGCCGCCGCTTACCCCTTGAGCAACCGGAACAGGAGATCCCGATGCGCGCCGCCGATGAAGCCCTGATCGTGATCGACATCCAGAACGATTTCTGCCCCGGTGGCGCTTTGGCGGTGGCGGGCGGCGATGCTATTATCCCGCAAGTGAACGCTTTGATGGCGGAATTTGACTGCGTGGTGCTGACGCAAGATTGGCATCCGGCGGATCATTCCTCTTTCGCGGCCAACCATCCGGGGGCGGAGGCTTTTTCGCTGATCCAGATGCCCTATGGCCCGCAAGTTTTGTGGCCGGTGCATTGCGTGCAGGGCTCTGCGGGGGCAGAATTTCATGCAGATTTGCAGGTAAACCCCGCGCAACTGATTATGCGCAAAGGTTTTCGCTCTGGCATCGACAGCTATTCGGCGTTTTTTGAGAATGATCACAGCACCGCCACTGGGCTGGAGGGTTATCTGCGCGCGCGTGGGATTAAGGTGCTGACTCTGGTCGGGTTGGCCACGGATTTCTGCGTAGCCTATTCGGCACTGGATGCGGCAAGACTTGGGTTTTCGGTCACCTTGCTGGAAAGTGCCTGCCGCGCGATTGACCTGAACGGCGCGCTGGCCAAGGCAAAGGCGAAATGTCTGGCTGCGGGCGTGCATTGGGTCGGCTGATGCTCATCTGACGTTAACACTTGCGGGTTAGCCTTGGGGTACGAAAGGCAAAAGGCCGCAGGGAATGGACTCAACTATCAGCAGTGAAATCGGCCTGTTTCTGGCCCGTAACAGCAAGGATGGGCTGTTTCTGCGCTATGCGCGGGGCCGCGCGCGCGGCTTTCTGATGCGGCAGACGATGACGCTGATCGGCGCATTTAGCATTGCGGCGCTTTCGTCATTTTGGCTTGGTGCCTTGGCGGGCGGCCTTGCTTTGGTCGGAGAAGCGATTGATTGTGCAGGGCTTTTCTATATCTCGCGTCGCTTTGCCGGGGCAGATGTGCCGAGGGCTGCCCGGATATGGGCGGCAGTTTCCGGCACGCTGCAGGCCCTGACCATTGCCGCTTGTGTGATGATCTGCTGGCGGCTTATTCCGCTGCAAGGTGCTCGATTTTTCGCAGCGGCTTTCCTGATGTCAGCGGCGATCAATGCCGGGCTGGTGCGACGACACTTTGCCCTCGGCACCGCGCTGCGCCTGATGGTTTACGCGGCAACCTGTCTGGCCATGCTGCTGTCAGACATGCGATCGGATGCGTATCAACTGCGCGCAGAATCGTGGTTTTTGTTCATTTCCGTGCTGATCATGGCCTATACAGCCACCTTGTTCATCCGCGCGGTGGAGCGTGGCCAAACCGAGCGTTTGCGGTTTGAACAGGCGCTGTTGCAAGAAAGCCTGGCTCTGGACAGCGCGCGGATTGCCGCAGCCGATGCTGCCCACAAGGCCGAGCGTCTTGCGCTTGTGGCCAAACATGCCACTGATTCTATTGTGTTCACCGCGCCAGATGGTCGCATCGAATGGGTGAATGAAGGCTTTAGCCGCATCACCGGCTATAGCTTTGACGAGGCCGTCGGTCAGCAACCGGGCGATCTGCTGAACACCGAAGAAACCAGCCTTGCCGCCTTGGACGCACTGTTAGCGGCGCGCGAAAATGTCAGGCCGGTGCGATTGGAAATTCAAAACCGCACCAAATCCGGTCGGGTGATCTGGGTCGAAGTCGCGATGTCTCCCGTGCTTGGCCCCGATGGCAAGCCCAGCGTTTATATCGCGGTTGAACGGGATATCACCCAAGCCAAAGCTCATGCCGCAGAGCTTGCCCTCGCCCGAAATGCAGCTGAAGCGGCAGCGCAGGTCAAATCCCAATTCCTTGCCACGATGAGCCATGAGATTCGCACGCCGATGAATGGCGTGATTGGTGTAGCAGAACTGTTGGAGGAAACCCCACTTGACCCGGTGCAGCGACAATATGTCAGCACGATTGTCGATTCCAGTCGGGCGCTGCTGACCATCATCAACGACGTGCTCGATCTGTCCAAGCTTCAGGCTGGCAAGTTTGATCTGCTGGTCGAGCCGTTTTCCATCAACGAGGCGGTGGCACGCGCTTTGGATCTTCTGCGTCCAACCGCGATGAAAAAGGCGATCTTGCTGCAAGCAGATCTGCCATCAGCAGACCATTTGCATTTGGGAGATTCTGGAAGGCTGCGTCAAATTCTGTTGAATCTACTGGGAAATGCCGTGAAGTTTACCGCGACGGGCTGCGTGACTGTATCGGTGCAGAGTGTTGCTGATGGCAAACTGGACCAAATCCGTATCGCGATCACAGACAGCGGCATTGGCATTGCAGCCGACCGCATCGGGCATGTGTTTGACAGCTTTACCCAAGCCGACACCACGATCTCGCGGCAATTTGGCGGCACGGGTCTTGGCCTGACGATCTCACGTTTGCTGGCGCAGCAGATGGGTGGCGATATTGAGGTGGCGTCTGAACTGGGCGTGGGGTCGGTCTTTACGCTGATTCTGCGTTTGCCGCGCGCGGCGCAAAATCCTGTGACACGGTCCGTGCTTACTGTGGCACCGCTGACAAATTTGCGCCTGCTGGTGGCCGAAGACAATCGCACCAATATGTTGGTGACGCGCAAATTGTTGGAACGCTGTGTCGCGTCGATTGATGAGGCCGAAAATGGCAAGCAGGCGGTGGCGGCCTATTGCCGTGCGCAGCCGGACCTTGTGTTGATGGATGTCTCGATGCCCGAAATGGACGGTCAAACTGCCACCCGCGAGATCCGGCGGTTTGAGGCCGAAGCGGATTTGCCGCGCTGTCCGATTGTGGCACTGACCGCCTATGCCTCGGCTGAGGAGGCGGCCTTGTGCCTTGCAGCCGGCATGGATGCAGTTTTGACCAAGCCTTTGATCCGCGCCGAGCTTTATGCTTTGCTGCAACGCACCGCCGCCGCGCGGGATCGTTTTGACCTTTCCCCCGTTCATGCCTTAGACAGTAAGGCAAAGGGAGGGCCGTCATGGTCGACATCGCCGCACGCGTCTGGAACCACAAGTGGAAGATCGACCCGATCGTCCGCTCGCTGATTGACACCGATTTTTACAAGCTATTGATGTGTCAGTCTATTTTTCGGAACAAGCCAGATACGTCGGTTACGTTCAGCCTGATCAACCGCAGCAAATCCGTGCGATTAGCCGAATTGGTTGATGAAGGTGAATTGCGCGAACAGTTGGATCACGTCCGCTCGCTCAGCCTGACCCGGGGCGAAAGCACCTGGCTGCGCGGCAATACCTTTTATGGCAAGCGCCAGATGTTCCGGCCAGACTTCATGGAATGGTTCGAGGGCATGCGGCTGCCTGCCTACCATCTGGAAAAGCGCGACGGGCAGTATGAATTGACCTTTGAAGGCAGTTGGCCCGAGGTGATGCTGTGGGAAATTCCGGCGTTGTCGGTGCTGATGGAGTTGCGCAGCCGCGCGGTGCTGGAAAAGCAGGGGCGGTTTGAATTGCAGGTGCTATATGCCCGCGCGATGACCAAGCTGTGGGAGAAGATCACCAAACTGCGCGAGATTGAAGGCTTGCGGATCGCCGATTTCGGCACGCGGCGCAGACATTCCTTTCTGTGGCAAGATTGGGCGGTGCAAGCCATGCAAGAGGGGTTGGAAGGCAAGTTCGCGGGTACTTCAAATTGCCTGATCGCGATGCGGCGCGAGGTGGAGGCGATCGGCACCAATGCGCATGAATTGCCGATGGTCTATGCGGCACTGGCCAATTCTGACGCGGAACTGGCACAATCGCCCTATCAGGTTCTGGCCGATTGGCAGGAGGAACATGACGGCAATCTGCGGATCATTTTGCCGGATACTTTTGGCACCGAGGGCTTTCTGAAACGCGCGCCGGATTGGCTGGCGTCTTGGACGGGTATCCGTATTGACAGTGGCGATCCGGCGACGGCCGCAGAAATTGCCATTCAGTGGTGGAAGGATCGCGGCGAAGATCCGCGGCAAAAGCTGGTGATTTTCTCCGACGGTCTCGACGTGGACAAGATTGTGGAGTTGCAAAAGCAATTCCGGGGTCAGGTCAAGGTTTCCTTCGGCTGGGGCACGATGCTGACCAATGATTTCCGTGGCTTAGCGCCTGAGGATGGCTTGGCGCCGTTCAGCGTGGTGTGCAAGGCGATTGCGGCGAATGGGCGGCCAACGGTAAAGCTTTCCGATAACCCGAACAAGGCGATGGGCCCGGCGGAGGAGATTGCGCGGTATAAGCGGGTGTTTGGTGTTGGCGAACAGGTCGCTCAGGCGGTGATGGTTTAGGCCATCACGCGCTTAGCGCACATCACCGCACGCGCGATGTGAGATGTGTGGATCGGATCATTGGGCACCAGACGTGGAGCCGCCCAGCCGACCGAGGTGCAAGTGCGCGCCAAGGTGAAAATCTCGACCATTTTGGTGCTGACGGCACGGGTTTGGCCGTAACCTGCCACCAAAGCATCGCGGATTTGCGGATAGTCCGGCTCATACAGGTTCTGGCTAAGCGCCGTTCCAAGATCGTACAGCCGGAAGCCAAAGCCAGAGTCGTCAAAGTCGATCAGCGAAAGCGAACCGTTGTTCACAAGGATGTTTTCGCGCAGCACGTCGGCGTGGATCGGGCCAAAATCGCCACCGTTGCGCTGATGGTCGGTGATCTGGGCGCGCAGAAAATCCCGTGCGGCGCGCAGAATTTCGGCTTGCGCGGGGGTGGCGGTGGGATGGTCCCAGAAGCGGCCCCAGAACGGGGTTTCACCGACAAGGCCAGCAATATCCCAACGCGGACGGGTGAAATCGGACGGCAGGGTCAGGCTATCGGTTGCAGCGTGGACATGGGCGAGCAAGTCGCCCAACGCATGATGGCGCGTCAGGCGATGTTCGGGGGCGCAAGGCAGGGGCTGACCTGCCTCGCCAAATGCGTCGCCCTGCATCCAGTTGATGATTGACGCATTGCGACCGTTTGACAGCTTCACCAGAAAATCGCCTGAACGGTTGGGCAAAGCGGCTGGGACAGCGACGCCTTTGGCGGCCAAAGCTGCGCACCACCACAGCTCTGACCTGATTGCCGCATCGTCCTGGTAGCCCATGCGATGCAGGCGCAAGGCAGCACGGCCTGAAGGCAGAGCCACCTCGAACACGGCATTTTCGCGATTGCGCAGCAGGCGCGTTACGCTGCCATTCCAATGGCTTACGGCCTCGACAGCCAAGGCTTCAATCGTCATTCTTCATCACCCGGCTTGCCGCGTAGGGCCTTAACCTCACCACGCTGCACTTTCGCGGCAACGCGGCGCAACTGGCTGCCATAACTGGGTTTGGTGGCGATGCGGCGTTTCGGGGCGATCAACGCGGCGCGGATCAGATCGGCCAGCCGTTCGCGGGCAATTTCGCGGTTGCGGGCTTGGCTGCGGGTATCTTCGACCTGAAGCACCAGCGCGCCTTCCAATGTCCAGCGTCGCCCCGCGAGTTTCTTCAACCGGGCTTTGACACTCGCCGCAAGAGCGGGGGATCGTTCGGCTTCAAACCGCAACTCAACCGCTGTGGAGACTTTGTTGACGTTTTGCCCGCCCGGACCGGAGGCGCGCACGAAGCTTTCGCTCAGCTCCCAATCAGCAATCGAAATGGTGTCGGTGATCCACAACATCTGTTCAAAGTAGCGGGCGTAGCGGAAAAGAGAAAGGGCTGCCAGCCTGTACGTGGCAACCCTTTCCGAGATCTTAGGAGATGGGCCAGTTAGGTATCAAAAGCCCAATCACAGGTTTGTTTTGCCAGAGGGCTGCCCCTAGAAAACACCCACCATGACTGTCCCGACACCGCTCTCCAATATCACTCTAGACACTGGGTCACCTCCTTTCAAAATGTTGCCGATAAGACAAGCGTGACATAGATTTTCGCTTTGTCAAAAGGTTTTACGCAAGTTTCTTCGCGTATTTTGCGATTGCGAGTCTGAACGGCATCAAAGCGATTAAATCGACGGCAACTTTGACACAAAAGTCGGCCAAGCCCAGCGATACCCAGAGCGGAACTTCGGGTCCAAAGCCCAAAACCGGCACTTGGGCTGCGGCCCAAGACACATCACTTGCGGGGTCCAACCAGATGAAAGCACTGGAGAATGCCAGAGTGAAGAATAAAATCGTGTCCACGCTGGAGCCGAGCAAGGAGCCCAAGAACGGCGCGCGCCACCAAGCGGTGCGGCGCAGCTTGTCGAACACGCCTACATCCAGAAGTTGGCCTATCAAAAAGGCAGCGCCCGAACCGATGGCGACGCGCAATGTCACCAGTGGGCCAAATTCGCCAATGATTTGCGTGCCAATCACCGAGCAGATCAAACCCACCGCGAAGCCTGCATAAACCACCCGGCGGGCGGCTTTGGCCCCCTCAAAGCGGTTGACCAATTCGGATACCAGAAAGGCGAAGGGATAGGTGAAGGCGCCCCAGGTCAGCCATTGGCCAATCGGATATTGCACCAGAATATTAGAGGCCACCACGATGATGGCCATGGCGATGACGCCAAGCAGCAGTTTGTTCATTGTATGATCCGTTTTTTACAAGGTCGCGGAGACTTGGTTCGGGAATAGATTTGCCCAGTGTGGGACGGGTGGACTAGCGCGGGGGCAGTGGCCTGTCAATCGGGCAGTTGGTATTCGACGATCTGGCTGCGCAGGAAGAATTTGAAGTTATCGTCCGACACCATCGTCGCGGTCAGATGCCCCGCCGCATCGCGCCAGATTGAGATGCCTTCGAGATTGTCATACAGCCCGACCGGGGTTTCCAACAGGATTTCGCCCTTATCGAAGCCCCTGGGGCCAAGGGTGAAGCGGCGCAGGCGGCTGGAAAATCCGGCAAGACCGCGAAAGTCACGTTCTAGCAGGTAGAATTTGCCGTCGGGGCCGAAATCCGCACCGACAGGAAGGTAGCCGCCGTCACGCGGAATTTGCAGGCGTTTGTCCCATTTGCCGGCCTTGAAACGATAGACTGGGAACGGCTTATGCTCGCCCCCCGAGCGTTCGGGCAATGTGTAAAGCGTGCCTTTTGCGTCAATCGCCAAAGCCTCCAACGCGGAGTTCTCTTGCATGGCTTTGAAGTCTGCGGGCGAAGGCAGGTTTTTTGCCGGACCGTCCAGTTTCGGATAAAGCAGCACCCGGGCACGGCCCTCAAACGAGATATAGACCGAGCCGTCTGCCGCCAGAGCGATGCCTTCGCTGTCCGAAAAGCCGGGCTTAAGCGGCTTGCCATCCGCGCCTTGCAAGGGCCGCACGGGCTCTGCTGAAATCGACGCGATCCGTCCCGTCTCATCTCGTGTGATCTGACCAGTTGTATAGGCACCCCGATCTGACAACACGATGATATCGCGGCCATTTTCGGCAACCTCGATACCGGAAAACCCGCCGAAACGCGGGTCGTCCATTGTCCAATGGAAGGCATCGAGAAAGCCGGGCGGCGGGGTTGGGCTGGCGCTGCCCTCAAGGCCCGCGATCAGCACAAGCCCCGCCGTTACGGCGAGGAAAGCACGTCTGCGCATTGGCGGGGCAAATCGGCCATGGTGAATTCACGCGGGCCTTTCTTACGTGGAGGGGGTGGACCCGGATTTTTAACCGGCTTGGGGTTCAGGTAGGCATCCGACACCCACCACGCGAGGGTATCATCGCAGCCATCGCCGCCATTAGACAGCTCGGATACTGTTGGAGATTGCGTCTCACATAGCGTAGCCCCCTTGGGGCATTTCAGCCGGACGTGGAAATGCGTGTCGTGGCCCGCGATGGGGCGGATTTTTTGCAGCCATTTCTTATCTGAACGTTTGGCGGTTTTGCACATTTCGATCTTCACGGCTGCGGCGACAAAAATGCGATCGATGCGCGGATCGGATGCTGCGGCTTTCAGCAGGGCTGCATGGCGCGGCGTCCAGTTCGCTGTCACCGATTTCTGATCAGCCGAGCGCACCGGGATCGAGCTGATATTCTCACGGTCTTTGCGGGACAGGTTCAGCGATTTCGGCGGCAGCATCCAGATATCGGCATCCAGACCGATCTGGTGGCTGGCGTGGCCGGAGGTCATCGGCCCACCGCGCGGCTGGCCCATATCGCCGATATAAAGCCCGCGCCAGCCGATTTGAGTTGCGGTTTGCGACAGATCTTCCAGATATTGGATCAGCACCGGATGGCCGAAATTGCGGTGCCGGGACAGCCGCATTGCCTGCCAAGTTGGGCCAGTTTCGGGCAGTTCCACTAACCCGGCGGCACAGCCGCGCGCATACGATCCAATCGGCATGGCGTCTTGCTGGCTGGGCTGATCCACCGCGCCGAACAGTTTGTTTGCCAGTTTTTCAGCACTCGCCGGAAGCGGGGTCAACAGGGTAGCGCACACAATAAGGTAACGGATCATGCCTGTTCGCCCTTCGGATTGACCCAGATCAGCAAAATTAGCCCGATGATAAACAGCCCGACGATCGGCGAAATCCCCAAACGCGCGTTTTGGGTCACCGCTGTCGCAATCGTGATCAGCAGCGGGGCGATGAAGCTGGTGACTTTGCCGGACAGCGCAAACAGGCCAAACGCCTCGGTTGCGCGGTCGGGGGTGGTGTGGCGCAGCACCATGGTGCGGCTGGCGGCTTGCAGCGGGCCGCCAGCAGCCCCGATCAGGCCGCCACATATGTAGAAAATCAGGTCGGGCGTGCTGGAGGCCGGGTCCATCGCGATGCCCCAAAGGCTGTCACGCTCCATTCCGACGATCACGAGGCAGACCACGATCAGCACGATGATCGCGCTGACGATCACAGGTTTCGGGCCAAAGCGGCTATCGAGTTTGCCGCCCAGCCAGCTTGCGATCATCGCGGTGACACCGCCAAGGATGCCGAAAACGCCGATTTTGCCAATATCCCAGCCCAGAACGTTCGAGGCATAGACACCGCCAAACGCATAAATCCCGGTCAGCGCGTCACTATAGGCAAGGGTGGAGCCGAGATAGGCGGCCAAGCTGCGGCGAAAGCGCAGACTTTTCAGCGTCTCCCAGAGGCTGGCGAGGGCGGCCCCGATGTGGAAAGATCCTGCGCCACCCTTGGGCTCTTTGACCCACAAGGCGAATGGGATCATAAACAGCAGATACCACACGGCGCTTAACGGCCCCACAATGCGCGTTTCCTCGCGCGCTTCGGTGTCGAGGCCGAAAATGGTAGGGTCGATCCCAGCGCGGGTCAGTTCGGAATCGCCGTTCAGCACGAACAGCGACAGCATAATCGCCAGTGCGATCAATCCGCCGAGATAGCCAAAGGCAAAACCGCTGCCCGAGATTTTGCCCATATTGTCGCCGTCCGACAGCGTCGGCATCAGCGCATTGGTGAAAATCGCGGTGAATTCCATGCCAATCAGACCGATGCCGAACAGGATCGCCGCCCAGCGCAAACTGCCAAGTTCCGCGCCGGGAGCGAGGTTCCACAGGCTCCACGCGCCGATGACATAAAGGATTGAGAACGCCCAGACCCAGACCAACCGCCGCCCGGTGCCTTGGGCAACGGCGCCCAAAACAGGGGCCATCAGGGCGATGATCAGGGAAAATATCGCATACCACAGGCCCCAGTAGGATTGGGCAGCGGCCTTGGCGGCTTCTTCCTCCATGCCGGTTCCCATGAAGTAGCCACGGGCGATTTCGGCAAAATATGGGCCGAATATGAAGGTCAGCAACAAGGTGTTGTAGGGTTGGCTGGCCCAGTCGTAAAACCACCAGCCCCAGATGCGCTGTCGCTGCGTTACCATGCCCCTGCCCCTTTGTGCGGTTTTCGCTATTCAAGCCTGAAAAACCGCCGTCACGCAAGTTAACGTTGCGCTTGCTTTAGCGGAGGCCAAGGCCGCATCGCATCAGCAGCGATCCAAGCAGTGATCCAATCCGGCATCGCGGGGCTTTCGGTTGGATAACCCAGCGCCGCAATCACCTGCGCGGGCTTCACCATTCCGGCCTTGGAGATGAAGGCATAGCGCAGCAGCATGTGGCTGGTGCATTCGTCGCCGCGCCAGAAACTTTGCTCGATATAGCCAAAGCGATCGTCCCAACCGACGACGCGGCTGATCTGCGTGACCTTCTGAAACACCGTCACCCGCTTGCGATAACGCGTGGTGTTGCCCGCCACGGTGATGCCCCAGCCGTTGGCCTTGGCGACTTTCTCGAACCCCATCCGCACTGACATTGGGATGCGACCCAGATCAAACAGGGTCAAGGTGCGGCCATTGTTCAACTCTCGCCACGGGTCAAGATCCCACGGCCAGATGCGGTGGGTGCTGATATGGGGGTCAAACAGGCCCAAAGGCGGGGCGTTGCGAAATTTCCAAAGCTCTTTCGCCATGCGAATATAGGGATACATTGGTACCTCCGCCGCCTGCACTGCCTTTTGTCGCGGCAGTCGTCAACCAAAACGCTGCGGAAAGCATTGCCCTTTTGGGGGTGGGGCGTTACCTCTGCCACAATCCCTTGTGTTTACCCTTGTGATTGGAGCCGATTATGACCTCTGTGTTGCAGATTTTTCTGATGATCTTGGATATCGCCAAGTGGATCGTGCTGATCCATATCATCATGAGCTGGCTGATCAATTTTCAGGTGCTGAACCTGCGTCAGTCCTTAGTGGCACAAATCTGGTATGGGCTGAACCGTCTGCTCGACCCGATTTATAGCCGGGTGCGACAGGTCTTGCCGAATGTGCCGGGGCTGGATTTGGCACCGCTGATCGTGCTGCTGGTGATTTATGGCCTGCGGATCGTGGTCTATAACAATATGTACAGCTTTTCCTGATCTGATGCCCTCAGCGCCCGATTGGCGGGAAGAAAGCCCATGCCCGCACCACAAGACCTTCTGCATTCGATTTTTGGCTTTCCCAGCTTTCGCGCGGGGCAAGAGGAAATTGTCGATGCGGTGATGGCGGGGCGCAATACCCTTGCCATCATGCCAACGGGTGGCGGGAAATCGTTGTGTTTTCAACTGCCTGCGCTGTGCCGCGATGGGGTGACGGTGGTGATCTCGCCGCTGATTGCGCTGATGCGGGATCAGGTGCGCAGCTTGAAGGAAGCAGGGGTTGAGGCGGGGGCGCTGACCTCGGGCAATACCGAGGAACAGACTGAGGAAGTCTTTGCGGCTCTGGATGCGGGGCGGCTGAAGCTTTTGTATATGGCACCGGAACGGCTGGCGTCTTCAGCCACCCTACCGCTGCTGCGCCGGATCAACTGCACGATGATCGCTGTGGATGAGGCGCATTGCGTCAGCCAATGGGGCCACGATTTCCGCCCGGATTACCTGCGGATTGGCGAGTTGCGCCGCGCCCTGAACGTGCCTCTGGCCGCCTTTACCGCCACCGCCGATGAGGAAACCCGCGCTGAAATCGTCACTCGGTTGTTCGATGGCAAAGCGCCCGAGAGTTTCCTGCGTGGTTTTGATCGCCCGAATATCCATCTGGCGTTCGCAGTAAAAGACAGCCCGCGCGATCAGATTTTGCGGTTTGCAGGCGCGCGGCGCGGGCAATCTGGCATCGTCTATTGCGCGACACGGGCGAAAACCGAAACTTTGGCGCAGGCTTTGAAGGCCGAGGCGCATTCGGCGTGTTTCTATCACGGCGGGATGGATGCAGAGGATCGCCGCCGGGTGGAAATCCGGTTTCAGCAGGAAGATGGGCTGATCGTGGTCGCCACGATTGCCTTCGGCATGGGGATCGACAAGCCCGATATCCGTTGGGTCGCCCATGCCGATCTGCCGAAATCCATCGAAGGTTACTATCAGGAAATCGGGCGGGCGGGGCGCGACAGTGCGCCTGCGGAAACCATGACGCTGTACGGCCCGGAAGATATTCGCCTGCGCCGCACCCAGATTGACGAGGGTGCCGCGCCGCCTGACCGCAAAGCGGCAGATCACGGACGGCTGAACGCTCTGCTGGGTCTGGCCGAAGCGATGGCCTGCAGGCGGCAAGTTTTGCTGGGCTATTTCGGCGAAGTGGCAGAGCCTTGCGGCAACTGCGATCTGTGCCAGCGCCCTGCCCTGCTGTTTGACGCCACCGACGCGGTGCGCAAGGCGCTGTCGGCGATGCTGCGCACCGGGGAATGGTTTGGCGCGGGCCATCTGATTGATATTCTGACCGGAAATTCCACCCCCAAGGTGCGCGAAAAGGGCCATGATCAACTGCCGACCTTTGCTGTTGGGCGCGATCTGTCGAAACCGGCTTGGGGGGCGGTATTCCGTCAAATGATGGGCCGCGATCTGGTGCGGCCTGATCCTGACCGCTTTGGCGCGCTACGGATGACCGATGCCGCCCGCCCAATCCTGCGCGGTGAGGCCTCGATCACCCTTCGTAAGGATACCATCGACAAAGCCGTGCCGCGCGTCGCGATTAAGATGCAGGTGTCCGAGGAAGACGCCAGCCTGCTTTCCGCGCTGAAAGCCAAGCGACGGGCTTTGGCCGAGGCCGCTGGGGTGCCTGCCTATGTGATCTTCGCCGACAAGACCTTGATTGAAATGGCAGAAGTTCGGCCTGCCAATCTGGATGCGATGATGGGCATAACCGGGGTGGGCGCGAAAAAGCTGGAAAGTTATGGCTCGGCGTTTTTGCAGATCATCACTCGGGAGGCGGCTGTGCCGATGCACCCCGCGCGCCGTGCGCTTGCGGGGCGCGATGCGGGGGCGGTTTATGATCGGCTGAACGAGGTGCAACTGGAACTCGCGCGGGGCGAGAATGGCATCGGCAAGCATCTGTCTTGCACCCAATCCACCCTGCGCCATATCGCCGAGCGGCGGCCTTCCACCTTGGCGGAACTGGCGGATATTCAGGGCATGGGCGATCAGAAAATCGACCGGTTCGGCACCGCTTTCCTGGGTGTCTTGCGCGAGGCCTGATGCCCGCTATGTCTTGCCGCAAAGGAGTGCGCCCATGCTGACCGTGATTTCCCCCGCCAAACGCCTGAATGAAGCGCCGTATCCGACCGATTTCGCGCCAACCAAGCCAGATTTCGCCGCCGATGCGCTGCGTTTGGCGAAGGTTGTGCGGGGGTTGAGCGTGGAGCAACTCTGCGCGCTGATGGATATTTCGCCTGCTTTGGGGCAGTTGAACCACGCGCGGTTCAAGGCATTTCGCGGCGATGCGCCCGGTCAATCCGCTGGGTTCACCTTTGATGGTGATACCTATGCGGGCCTTGAAGCACGGCGGATGGAGCCGGATACCCTGCTTTGGGCGCAGCGGCACTTGCGGATTTTGTCGGGACTTTACGGGTTGCTGCGGCCATTGGATGCGATCCAGCCTTATCGCTTGGAAATGGGCAGCAAATTGGCAAACCCGAAGGGCGCTGATCTTTACGCCTATTGGGGCAGCAAAATCGCCAGAACCCTGAACGTCTTGGCTGCCGAGCAGGGGGCGAAGGTGCTGATCAACTGTGCCTCGGCGGAGTATTTCGGCGCGGTTGATCTGAAAGCATTGAAGCTGCCGGTGGTGACTCCGGTGTTTCTGGAGGCGCGCAATGGTGAGGCAAAAGTCGTCAGCTTTTGGGCGAAGAAGGCGCGGGGTGCGATGGCGCGCTTCATCAGCCAGCATCATCTGACCGACCCCGCCGATCTGCGCAGCTTTGATTTGGGCGGCTACACCTATCACGCCGCGCAATCGGACGCGACACGGTTGGTTTTCACGCGCCAAGTCGCAGCTGCTGCTTAGGCGGCCTGTTCTGCGGCGGTAATCGGGCGCACGAAGCTGGGGCAGAAATCTGTCAAAGTTTCGGTGATTGCGCCCTTGCGCAAAGGTTTGGTCATATAGCGGTCGATGCCGGCGGCCAAAATTCCTTCAGCATCACCGTCCATTGCATGGGCGGTCAGGGCGACAATCGGCACATGGGTCTTGCCAGCCTCCAGCGCGCGGATGGCGCGGGCAGCGTCGCGACCATCCATTTCGGGCATGGAAATATCCATGAAAATCAAATCCGGTTTAAAGCTTTGGAACAGCGCCACTGCCTCTACCCCATTGTTGGCAAACACCAGTTCGATGTCGATCTCGCGGACCATTTTCTGAAACACCAGTTGGTTGGTGCGGTTGTCTTCGGCGGTCAAAACCCGCATCTGCCGACGCTCGGCCTGTGGCACGGCCTCGACAATCGGCGAGGCTTCGGGCAGAGGGGCCGCCAGCGATTGCAGCCGACGATAAAGATCAGCGCGCAGGATAGGCTTTTGCAAT
The DNA here is from genome assembly GCF_049896245.1 of Cypionkella sp. TWP1-2-1b2. Classification (NCBI taxonomy): domain Bacteria; kingdom Pseudomonadati; phylum Pseudomonadota; class Alphaproteobacteria; order Rhodobacterales; family Paracoccaceae; genus Cypionkella; species Cypionkella sp. TWP1-2-1b2. The sequence continues at coordinate 69,834 of NZ_JAFCTX010000021.1, forward strand.
GCCGCCGCCAGATGTTGCGAGCCCTCGCCTGCGCGGGCATTGGCGGGGCTGGACGATAGCAGCAAGATCGAGGTTTCGATTCCCTTGGCACGGATGCGGGTGGCCAGCGTCAGGCCATCCATCTCGGGCATCTCGTGGTCGGTGATGATGGCGTCAAAGCTGCCGCTTTCCAGCGCCAACAGGGCCTCAGCGCCCGAACGACACAAAGTCACGGCGATGCCGCAGGGCACCAGTTGACGCTCCAGAATGGTGCGATTGATGAACTGATCATCGACAACCAGCACGCGTTTCACCGTGATCGGCAGCCGCGGTTCCTCGGCATCTTCGGCGATTGGCAACGGGATGCGGAAACCAAAACGTGCTCCCTTGCCCAGATCGCTGTCTACCCAGACCTCACCCTGCATCCGTTCCACCAGCCGTTTGGTGATCGCCAGCCCCAAACCCGTGCCTTCGAACTTGCGGCTTGACTGGCTTTCGACTTGGTTAAACTCGCCGAAGATATGCTCCAGGTTTTCTGGCGCGATGCCGATGCCGGTGTCTTCAACGGTGATGTGCAGGTCTTGCTGACCCGCATCGCCCTCAAGCCCGACAACGCGGATCAGCACATGGCCCTTGTCGGTGAATTTGACCGCATTGCCGATCAGATTGGTCAGAATCTGCCGCAATCGCCCCGGATCACCAATGTAGCGGGTGGGCAGGAACATGTCGAAATCAATCATCAGATCGAGCCCCTTCTCGCGGGCGCGTGGCTGTAGCAGCATGGTGATCTAGTGGATTGTACGCTCTATATCAAAGGGTTCCGGGTGCAGGGTCAACCGCTCTGCCTCAATCTTCGAGAAATCGAGGATGTCATTGATGATCACCAACAACGCCTCACCCGACGAGCGTATGGTTTCGGCGAACAGGCGCTGTTCTTCGGACAACGTGGTGTCGCAGAGCAGTTCCGCCATGCTGACCACGCCATTCATCGGAGTGCGGATTTCATGGCTCATATTCGCCAGAAACGCCGATTTGGCGCGGCTGGCAGCTTCGGCAGCCAATCGTGCGGCCTCCAGCGCCACCTTCTGCGCTTTCAGATGGGTGATATCCACCCGCAGACCGACCCGCCCGCCATCCGGGGTGGCGTGATCCTGCGCTCTGATCCAGCGGCCATCGGCAAGCTGTTGTTCGACCGGCGCACCGGGGTGGCGGTGTTGAAACAAACGCTCGGGCAGCCATTGTTCCTCTCGGTCCTTGGCGTCCAAATGCTGGCCATGATCCAGACCATAAAGCAGAATATCTTCAAACTTCGCGCCCGGCACGATGGCGGGGGCGGAAATTGAATAAATGTCACGGTAGCGTTGATTGCAGGTCAAAAGACGTTCCTCTCTGTCAAACAGCACGAAGCCATCGGGAATAGCCTCGATAGCGGCCCAGATTCGCATTTGTTCAGTGATATCAAGCGCGAGGCTGACCATATCGCCGTCGCGGGCGCGCTGATCGACCATGCGCACCCAAGTGCCGGTCTTGAATTGCACGGTGATCGGCTCGATGGCTTCGGCTTCCCAACGGGCCAGCATATCGGCGACCCAGACGTCTGGGGTAAGCACGCCGAGTTCCACCAGCCCCCCTTCTGCCACGATGCACAAAAGATCGGCATAGGGCAGGCCCGGCACGATTTCGGGGTCATTGAAGGCCGAAAGGTAGGCCGCGTTGGCGGTGATCAGATGCTGGTTGGAATCGAACACCGCAAAGCCATCTTTGATGGTGTTGATGCTGTCCCACAGCCGCCGCTCTGCCATCACCGCCATCGTGTGCGCGCGGTCTAGGTCTTCGACGAAGCGGGACTGCTGACCCTTCAGATGCTGGGCCTCGGTCAGTGCTGATTTCACCACCTGACGTTGCTCGACGATCTGGTCGGACAAAGCCCGCGCGTGCAGGCCAAGCTTGGCATTGGCCGCAAACAGCTCACGGCTTTTTTGTTCAAGCAGCCGCTCTGCCGCCAAACGCGCGCGCCTTTCCTTTGCAAGCCGTTCTGCGAAATCCATGCCCGTTCCGTTCCGTCACATTCTGTGCATCCGCGCGGCAAGCCGCACATGAGTCTTGGGCAATTTGGCGCAACAAAATGAATCATGGATTAACATGACAAGTTTCATCGTGCGGATCAGATTGCTTGCCAACGCGACGGCCCCCATGCGACAGTCGGCCCACTGATTTCAGGGAGGATTTTGGCGATGCACGTTAGGCTCGGTCGCGCTCTTATGGGCGTTTTTGCAAGTTTATTGATTCTGTCGGCGATGCCTGCGGCGGCGCAGGATTTGATTCCCGCCAAGCGTTTGGTCCTCAGCGAAAACACTGACATGCCCGGTGGCGATATCGCGTCGATTTTCGACACCACGCTGGAGGCCTGCCAGCGCGCCTGCCTGACCAATAAGCTGTGCAAGGCTTTTACCTTCAACACGCGCAATGGCTCGTGTTTTCCCAAATCTAAGGTCGGTGAGGCTGCGGTGTTTGACGGTGCTTATTCCGGCACCGTGCTTGAGGCCGAAAAGGGTGCGGAAGACCGCGCCAAAGCCCGCCGCGTTGAGTTGAATTTCGTGCAGGATTGGGAGCTTTCGGGCATCACTGACCAAGCTGTGCAACTTGCCAACACCCACACCACCAACGGCTATTCCGCCGAAGATCATCTGGGGGCTGCGGCTGATGCAGAAGCAAATGGCGATTTCGCGCTGGCCAGCAATTACGCAGGCGCTGCGCTGAACCTGACCGATTCTGCTGATGGTTGGGCGGAATATGCGCGGCTTTTGTTGGCGGCAGGGCAAAAGGCCAGTGATCGCAGCTTTCTGGATCGGGCCTATTATGCCTCGGTCAATGCTTTCCTGCGTTCTGACAACAAGGCGCAGGAACATACGATTCTGCTGACGATGGGCGATGCGTTAGAGGCGACCGACAGGGGCCGTGACAAGGTGCAGGCTTTGCGGTTGGCGCAGGCACTGCAACAGCGTGACGATACCGCTTTGGCGCTGGATGATGCGATTGGAAAATATGGCTTTCGGATTGTCGATAATGTGGTCATGACGGACTCGGCACGCCCGCGCATCTGCGTGAATTTCTCGGAGGCATTGGCGAAGTCGGGTATCGATTATGCCAGCTATGTGCAACTTCCCAGCGCGGGTCTGACCGTTACAACCGACGGCTGGCAGCAGCTTTGTGTTGAGGGCGTCACCTTTGGCTCGCGTAACACACTTACCTTCCGCGAGGGGTTGCCTGCGGCGGATGGCCAGACCTTGGCGAAATCCATCGACGTGACCGCCTATGTGCGTGACCGCAATCCCGGCGTGCGTTTTCCGGGCCGGGGCTATGTGCTGCCGCGCTCGGGGGCGGCTTTGATCCCGGTTGAAACGGTGAACACCGAAAAGCTGGAGCTGTCGCTGTACCGCGTGACCGACCGTAACCTGTTGCGTTCGCTGCAGAATGGCTATTTCGGCACGCCAATGGCGGATTATCAGGAATATGATTTCAGCAGCCAGATCGGTTCGGAAATCTGGAAAGGTGTCGGCGCGGTCAAGCAGGATGTGAACGTCGATGTCACCACCCGCCTGCCTTTGGATGAGGCGTTAAAAGGCCAACCTGCGGGCATTTATGCATTGCGCGCGGCGGTTCCCGGCGTTGACCCCTATGTGGTGCCTGCGGGCTGGCAGTGGTTTGTGGTGTCTGATCTGGGCCTGACCACGATGTCGGGCGTGGATGGCCTGCATGTGTTTGTGCGCAGTTTGGGGACGGCGGCGGCGAAAGATGGCGTTTCGGTTGATCTGTTGTCGACCACGAATGAGGTTTTGGCGACCACCAAGACCGATGCGCAGGGCTATGCGAAGTTTGATGCGGCTTTGGCGTTGGGCATCGGCGGGCAGGCTCCGGCGATGATTGTGGCGCGGGATGGTGACAGCGATCTTGCGTTCTTGTCACTGACTGATCCGGAATTTGATCTTTCGGATCGTGGTGTGGCTGGGCGTGAGGCAGCCCCGCCCGTTGATGTGTTCCTGACCACCGATCGTGGCGCTTACCGCGCGGGCGAGACGATCTATGCCACCGCTTTGGCGCGCGATGCCGAAACCGCTGCGATTGAAGGCCTGCCACTGACGGCAATTTTGAAGCGCCCGGATGGGGTTGAATACAGCCGCGCGCAAGTGGCGGACGCGGGGGCTGGCGGGCATGTGTTTGCGCTGCCTGTCGGCGGTTCCGCCCCGCGCGGGCTGTGGACGCTGGAGGTTTACGCCGATCTGGAAGCGGCGGCTTTGACCTCGCAAACCGTGCTGGTCGAAGATTTCCTGCCGGAACGGATCGACTTCAAACTGGCGCTGGCGGATCAGCCGATCCACTTGGGCGATGTGCCGCAGTTGACGGTGGATGCGAAATATCTGTTCGGCGCACCGGGGGCTGATCTGGCGATTGAGGGCGAAGTTCTGCTGCGTGCCGCCAAGGAGCTTGAGGCTTGGCCGGGATATGTGTTTGGCCGCTATGACGCGCCGTTTGATGCCGCCCTGTCGTCATTCGGTGATATCCGCACCGATGCGGATGGCAAAGCCACCGTCGATCTCGCGCTGCCCGAAGTTGAAGACCCCGGCCGTCCGTTGGAAATGCGCGCGACGGTGCGTGTGGCCGAAGGCTCGGGTCGTCCGGTGGAACGTAAAATTACCAAACTGCTCGCGCCCTCGTCTGATCTGATCGGCATCAAGCCGATGTTCACCGATGTGGTGCCGGAAGGCTCGGAAGCCGCGTTCAGCCTGATCGGTATTGATGCGGGTGCCAAGCCTGCGCCGATGAAGGTGAAATGGACGATCACGCGGATTGAGACAGATTACCAATGGTATCAAAGCAATAGCGCATGGAATTGGGAACCTGTCACCACCCGCAGCAAGGTGGCCGAAGGCACCGCCGATATCGGCACAGAGCCCGCCAAAATCTCGGCCCCGGTGCAATGGGGCGAATATGAGGTTCTGGTGGAACGCACCGATGGCGCGCCTGCTGCAACTTCGACCAGCTTCTATGCCGGTTGGTATGCGCCCGCTGATGCGACGGATTCGCCCGATACGCTGGAGTTGTCGCTGGACAAGCCGAAGTATAAATCGGGCGATACCGCCAACCTGCGCATCGTGCCGCGCGCTGCGGGCACGGCTTTGATCACGGTGTTGTCGAACCGTCTGGTGTCGATGCAGGCGGTTGAGGTGAAGGAGGGCGAGAATGTGATCGCCCTGCCCGTCACTGACGAATGGGGTGCTGGCGTATACGTCACTGCATCTGTTCTGCGCCCGATGGATGTGGCCGCTGGTCGTAACCCCGCCCGTGCCTTGGGCCTGACCCATGCCACGATTGATCCCGGCGCACGGGCACTGACGGCGACGGTGGAAACCGCAGCCGAGGCTGCCCCGCGTGGCCCGCTGGATGTGGCGGTTAAGGTGGACGGCGTTGAAGCGGGCGATACCGCTTACGTTACCATCGCCGCCGTTGATCAGGGCATCCTGAACCTGACTGGCTTTATGCCGCCAAACCCGCAGGACCATTACTTTGGTCAGCGCAAACTGGGCGTCGGCATCCGTGACATTTATGGTCGGCTGATCGACGGCATGAATGGTGCAGAAGGCTCGGTGCGTTCGGGTGGTGATGCGGGGGCGCAGGCGCGTCTGCAAGCGCCGCCGCCGACAGAAGAGCTGGTCGCCTATTTCGCAGGCCCGGTTCAGGTTGGGGCCGATGGCTACGCCCGCACTTCGTTCACCCTGCCCTCGTTCAACGGCACCGTGAAGGTGATGGCGGTGGCATGGTCGAAAAAAGGTGTCGGCCAAGCCAGCGCTGATGTGTTGGTGCGCGATCCGGTTGTGGTCACGGCATCGCTGCCGCGCTTCATGCAGCCGGGGGACAAATCACGGCTGCTGTTGGAGATCGTCCACGCCACCGGGCCTTCCGGGCGGATGTCGCTGGATGTGTCCTCGGGCGGCTTGAAGTTGGGTGATGTGCCTTCGGGCTTTGATCTGGGCGACAAAGCCAAGGCCACTTTCGCCATTCCGGTGACGGCGGATGCGATTGGAAACCAGACGATTGAGATCGCCTTGACCACACCAGACGGCAAGGTTTTGAAGAAAACCCTGACGGTTCCGGTGGAAATCAACGATCCCGCCGTGGTGCGGGTCAGCCGTCTTGATCTGAAGAAGGGTCAGGAGTTTACGTTCGATTCCAATGCCTTCGCAGGGCTGATCCCCGGTTCGGGCAAGGCCACCATGGCCGTTGGCCCGATCGCGCGGCTGAATGCGCCCGGTGTTTTGGCGGCACTGGATGCCTACCCCTATGGCTGCACCGAGCAGATCACCTCCAAGGCGCTGCCGCTGTTGTATTTCGACCAGGTTGCGCTTGCGATGGACCTGCCGGGATCGGACAATATCAAGCTGCGGGTGGAACAAGCGGTTGAGGAAGTGCTGACCAACCAATCCTCTAATGGCTCGTTCGGCCTGTGGGGTCCGGTGGAAAATGGTGGTGATTTCTGGCTGGATGCGTTTGTGACCGACTTCCTCAGCCGGGCGAAAGCGCGCGGTTATGCGGTGCCGGATCAGGCCTTCCGCAGCGCTTTGAATAACCTGCGCAACCAAGTCAACTATCAAGCCGATTTCGACAAAGGTGGCGAGGCTTTGGCCTATGCGCTGATGGTTCTGGCCCGTGAAGGTGCGGCGGCTGTGGGTGATCTGCGCTATTATGCCGATGTGAAGGGCGATGCGTTCAGCACGCCTGCGGCGATGGCGCAACTGGGGGCAGCACTGGCAAGCTACGGCGATCAACCCCGTGCCGATGCGATGTTCCGGCGTGCGGGCGTGGCATTATCGGCGCTGAAAGGCCCAGAGAAAGAGCAGATCTTCCGCGCCGATTACGGCACCAATTACCGTGACGCGGCGGCCGTGCTGGCTTTGGCGGCTGAATCCGGCTCAAAAGCTGTGGATGTTGAGGCGCTTACTTCGCGGATCGCAACCACCTCGGCACTGTCCACACAGGAAGCCACTTGGGCGCTGCTGGCGGCCAATGCGCTGATTGATCGCAAGGGCGCTGACGGCATCCTGATCGACGGCGCGCCTGCTTCCGGGCCATTGGTCAAGGTGCTGAATGCGGAAAATACCGCGCCTGTGGTGGTGAAAAACACCAGCGATAGTGACACCACGCTGACCGTCACCACCTATGGCGTGCCGTCTGAACCCGAACCGGCGGGCGGCAACGGCTATGCCATCACGCGGAACTACTACACGATGGAAGGCGAAGCGACGACGCTTGAGGGTTTGAAGGTTGGCACACGGCTGATCACCGTGCTGGAAGTCACGCCGTTTGGGCGGGGTGAGGCCCGGTTGATGGTTTCTGATCCGCTGCCTGCCGGGTTTGAGATCGACAACCCGAACCTGATGTCCTCTGGCACTGATGCTTTGTCGGAACTGGGCTTGGAAACCGAAGTTGCGCATAGCGAGTTCCGGCAGGATCGTTTCCTGACCGCGATTGACCGCTACAGCAATGAGACGTTCCGGCTGGCCTATGTGGTGCGCGCGATCTCTCCGGGCACGTTCCACCAGCCCGCAGCCTCGGTCGAAGACATGTATCGGCCCGACCTGACGGGTCGGACCGATGCGGGCACCATCACCATTTCCGAGTGATGGGCGCGCGGTTTCTATTTGTTCTGGCGGCGGGCCTTGGGCTCGCCGCTTTTTCAAATGACAAACTGGATCAATGGGTTGATGCGACGGTTTTGCCGCCTTTGCAGGTGGAAACGTCTGTTGAAGTGCTGGACCACAACGGTGCTTTGCTGCGCGCATATACGGTGGCCGATGGGCGTTGGCGGCTGGATGTGGCGCTGTCGGATGTGGACCCGGATTACATCGCGGCGCTGCTGGCTTATGAGGATAAGCGGTTTTATCAGCACGGCGGCGTTGATCCGCAGGCTTTAGCGCGCGCGGCTTTGCAGGCGGTTTGGAATGGGCATGTGGTGTCGGGGGGGTCGACCCTGACGATGCAGGTGGCGCGGCTGTTGGAAGAAGGCACCACCGGGCAGATTGACGGTAAGTTGCGGCAGATGCGGGTGGCAATGGCGCTGGAGCGGCGGTTGAGCAAACAGGAAATTCTGTTGCTATATCTGCACCTTGCGCCTTATGGCGGCAATCTGGAAGGTATCCGGGCGGCGACGCTTTCGTATTTTGGGAAAGAGCCTTTGCGGCTTACCTCGGCTGAGGCGGCTTTGTTGGTGGCGATCCCGCAAAGCCCGGAGATGCGCAGACCGGATCGCTCGGTCGAACGCGCGACGGATGCGCGGGATCGGGTTTTGGCGCGGGCTTTGCGGGATGGGGTGATTGATGGCGAGCAGATGCGGGCGGCGAGGACCGAGGTGGTGCCGAGTGCGCGGCGGGCTTTTCCGGCACTTGCGCCGCATATGTCTGACCGGATTATCTTGGAAGAACCTGGGCTTAAGCGGCATCAGCTGACCTTGGACAAGACCTTACAGGGTAAGCTGGAACGCTTGGCTGCGGATGTTGTTGCCAGCCGGGGTGACAAGCTGCAAGTGGCGATTGTGGTGGCGGATCATGCCTCGGGTGAGGTGCTGGCCTCGGTGGGGTCGGCTGCGTTCAAAGCGGATCGCAGGGCGGGGTTTGTCGATATGACACGGGCGATCCGCAGCCCCGGATCGACGCTTAAGCCCCTGATTTATGGGCTGGCTTTTGACGAAGGCCTCGCCCACCCAGAGACGTTGATTGACGATAAACCGACTGATTTTAATGGCTATAGGCCGCAGAATTTTGATCGGCAATTTCGGGGGACTATTCGGATCAGAGAGGCTTTGCAGGAGTCTTTGAACATCCCGGTTGTGGCGCTGACGGATGCGTTGGGGCCCGCTAAACTGCTGGCATCTTTGGACAAAGCAGGGGTGAGATACGATCTGCCGGGGGGGCAGGCAGGGTTGGCGATTGCTTTGGGAGGAATTGGCGTCAGCCTTGAGGATATGGTGCAACTTTACGCGGCTATCGCAAGGGGTGGCGTATCGCTGCCGCTTACCCACCAGATGAAGGGGCAACGCGAGGAAGGGCAGCGGGTGCTATCGGCCTCAAGTGCTTGGCAGGTGGGGGATATTTTGGCGGGCCTTGCTCCACCGCCCGGTGCGCCGGAAAATCGGCTGGCTTACAAGACCGGGACCAGCTACGGCCACCGCGACGCTTGGGCGATTGGGTTTGATGGCCGCGATGTGATTGGCATCTGGATGGGCCGGCCGGATGGCACGCCGGTGCCGGGAGCGTTTGGGGCGGATTTGGCGGCACCGGTGTTGTTTCAAGCCTTTGCGCGACTGAAACAGAATCTAGACCCGCAACCAGAGGCGCCGCCTTCTACACTCTTGGTTTCAAACGCGGAATTGCCACTGCCGTTGCAGAAGTTCCGTAACAGAAATGCGGCGTTTCAGCCGGATAAAGACGCGCCAGCGGTGGCTTTTCCGCCCGATGGCGCGGAAGTAGAAATGCTGCCAGAGGGGCTTTTGGTGCGGGTTTCGGGCGGTAAAGCGCCCTATACTTGGCTGGCAAATGGGGTGCCTGTGGCAATCTCGCTGGGGTCAAAAGAGGTAATGTTGGCCCAGTTGGGGCGCGGATTTATCACGCTTTCGGTGATAGACGCCGAGGGTCGATCAGCGCGCACGAAGGTCCGATTGCGGTAAAAGCTGTCGAGACTTTTCCAGTATGGGAATCGACCACATAACCTACGCCCGCTCAATCGCCAAAGCGATGCCCTGACCGCCGCCGATGCACATGGTGATCAGCGCAGTTTTGCCCCCCGAACGTTCCAGTTCTGCCAGCGCTTTGGCGACCAGTATCGCGCCCGTCGCACCCACCGGATGGCCCAAGGCAATCGCGCCGCCGTTGGGGTTGACGCGGGCCGGATCGAGGCCAAGGACTTGGGTCACGGCAATGGCTTGGGCGGCGAAAGCCTCGTTCGATTCCACCACGTCGAAGCTGTCGGGTTTCACGCCAAGTTTTGCACACAGCGCTTGGACGGCCGGGATCGGGCCGAGGCCCATCACCTTCGGGTCTACCCCGGCCACCGCGTAGCCCATGATACGGGCGCGGGCTCGGCCGGGATTACCGCGCGACAGGATCACCGCTGCCGCGCCGTCGTTGATGCCCGAGGCATTGCCTGCGGTGACGGTGCCATCCTTGGCAAAGGCGGGGCGGAGGTTTGCGAGGGCTTCAAGCGTGGTGGCTTTGGGGTGTTCATCTTGCGCGAAGATGGTGTGACCTTTGCGGCCTGTCAGTTCAATCGGGGCGATTTGACCCTCAAAGCGGCCGTCGGCAATCGCCCGCGCGGCGCGGGTTTGCGATTCCAAAGCGAAGGCGTCTTGAGCCTCGCGCGTTAGAGCAAGTCACCTTCAATCGGGACCATATCCTGCGGCTTTGAAGTAGTTTCTGCATTCCTGGCTATGGAATAGATCGCAGACTGCACCGACGGCGGTCCAGAGGGCTTGGTACGTT